>CAZXGX010000007.1:0-32322 GCA_964640475.1 uncultured Candidatus Bathyarchaeia archaeon | reverse complement strand
ATTCCTGCACCCTTGAATCTAGAACAGCGTGAATTTGCATATTTACAATTTAAAGAACGCTTCATGATCAGACACAAACGTTTTGAGAATATGCGTCAGTTTCAATCAGTGCTCAGTAGAAACATTCCCTCAGATGTTTATCACAGTTGTGCTTACTATGAAAATCCAGATTTTGACATGGACAAGAAAGGCTGGAGTGGTGCCGACGTAGTTTTTGACATCGATGCCGATCACATTCCCACATCATGCAATAAAATTCATGATGAATGGAAATGCCAAAAATGTGAGTTTAGCGGTAAAGGTATAACTCCTGAGGAATGCCCCGTCTGTGGCGGTGATAAATTTTCAGCAAAAACTTGGCCATGTGATCTTTGTATTGAATCAACACGTATTGAAACTGCCAAGCTAATTGATATGCTTGAGAAGGATTTTGGCTTTGCTGCTTCCGAGTTACACGTTTTTTTTTCTGGGCATAGAGGTTACCACGTACATGTTGAAGATGAGGCTGTGCGTTCGCTTGATGCTTTAGCAAGAAAAGAAATCGTCGACTATGTTACTGGCTTAGGTTTAGCAATTCTTGATAAGGATGCCAAAGAAAAGAAAGGTAAACGGTTTGTCTCAAATAAAAAGTTCATTTTGCATGATTATGGCTGGAATAAGCGTCTAAAAAATGGTATGAAGAAGTTTCTTTCTAACGCTTCTGCAGAGGACCTAAAAAATATCGGTTTACGAAATAGTGCTGTTCTAAAAAGCAAAGATGACATAATCAAAAAATGTATTGAAGATGGTAGATGGGACAGTATTACCGGGGTCAGCGTACAAACTTGGCTGAAACTAGCCGAACACGCTAAAACATTAGAATCAGCAAACATTGATACGGTTGTAACGACAGATATTCATAGGTTAATCAGGATGAACGGCACCTTGCATGGCAAAACTGGATTATTAAAAATGGAGTTTCCAGCCGACAAGCTTGAAGATTTTGATCCGTTCACAAAAGCCGTAGCTTTTAAAAAGGGCACAGCTAAAGTGTTGGTCTCAGACGCACCCGAGTTTAGGATAGGTGGAAACACGTTCGGTCCATACAAGAACACTACAGTTGAGTTGCCAATGGCTGCAGCTATAATGCTTATCCTAAAAGGAAGAGCTGAGGTGGCTAACTAATGTACGATGAACTTTACGCTGCATGGAAAAGAGAAGTAACTGAGCCATCTCTTGGGGCACTACCCTCTGACTTCTATTCACGGATCACCAGCTACCTGCGGAAAATTAAAGAAGAAAATCGTATGCTAGACAAAAAAACAGTCAAAGCCACCCTACTTGAACATGAAGCAACGCATGTTAAACGAATGCTGCAAGAATTAGTTTGGGCAAGATATAAAAAACTTATAAAAGTAAGCACTAAAATCCAGAAACTGCCCAATGAACTTTTGGCGTTTGAAGAAGCCCAAATTTTCGAGAGCTTTATACCATTCACGGATGCTTACCAAAAATTTGCTAAAAACTTGCTTCAGGGGCAAGTGGTTACTGCTGAGCAGGAAACCCATAAACGTTGCACTTTGCGATTTACAAAAAAGATACCTCAGATCATTGGCGCCGACATGAAGACTTATGGACCATTTATTGTTGAAGATATTGCAGCTTTACCTATTGAGAACGCCAAGATTTTTGTTAAGCAGGGTTTGGCTGTAATGGTTGATGTATCCTAAATTAGGCTGGTTTTATTGACAGACTGTTTTCTGTGGGTATTATTGGTTGTTTCGATTTTCTATTTTTAAATCTGCGCCATAAACTTTGGCTTAGGAATATCATCAATGGATACAGGATAATCCAAGTGATTGAGTATAATGGGCCATAATAGTTATGGAATAAATCTACGTTCGTCGAAGCGCCACCATACTGCATTCCAATCATAAAAATAGTTATTATTCTTAAAATATTGATTAAGTAGGTAACTACAGCGCCAATGACAAAGTAGCCCACTTTAGCTTTCCACGAAATCGGCATCCTTTTCAAAAATAATAAAACAACAACCGTATAGATTAGTAGACTCTCTATACCTGCACAAGGCCATGCTATCGCAAACTGGGTAACTCCCAATGGACCAGAAACATTCAAAACTGGCATGGTGCCATGAACTAAATCCGATTGTTCAGATAGAACAGTGCTGTACCCCATCAAATTAAAAAATATTGAAGCAACAGCCGCAGCAGTTGGAACAAAAACTTGGAACAACGTGAATTGACCATAAGGATAAACATTATCAATAATGTACAATGCCCCAACTATAATCATGAAGAAGAAAGGTATCGCGTAACCTACTATGCCCTTTTTTCCAAAAGCCAAAAAAATCATTGCGAAAAATAATAATCCAAAAACGATATATTCCAATGACACTGGCATTGTAGTCGCCCAAGCTCCCTGAATATTGTTAGCAAAAGACCAATCAATAATAGACTTGTTAAGCCCCATGTTATAAGATGCCCAAACGTAAATGGTTGGAAGAATCATTGTTACGGCAAGAATAGTAGTGCGTATAGAAAGCAGCTTTTTCAATTTAGTCTCTTTAAAAGTATCCCAATCCAAAATAAGCTCAAGCCCAATTAACCAGACAAAAAAAAGCTGAAAGGTTCTGCCTTTCCACATATTTTCAAAGGACGACGCATCCAGAAGATATAGCCAAACAAGCGGAATAACAAATGCCACAAGAGGAAGCAAAGGCAAAAGCCCTGAAGGCTCTTTTTTTATACGCCCCAAAAAACTCGGCATTGTTATCCATCCATCTTAATGAACATATACGGTAAAGAACCATTTTAAAAAGAGTTTCTCAAAAGCATCCGCTACCAAAATAGGAAGAAAAGAAAGCAGAAAACACATAAAATACAAAACTTGTGCACAACTTGCACAACCAACTAGCAGTCTGAAGCTATCTTAGAAACTATTGCAAACCTTCTAAAATTGGCTTGTGGAAGTTGTTGTGTACAAGGGCAGTTTTCTCACAACTAAGAGAACAAAAGAAAAGAACCAACATACAAAACAGGCTTCTGTTAAGCAAAAAACATGCTCTTTAAGAAACTAGGCGTTTTTATCCGTGCAAATGTTACATGTTTTTGTTGAATAGGCGAAAAAGTATAAGAATGTGTATGTTACTTTTATGCAAAGCTGGTAGTGAACAAAGTGAACGTTCCTAAAGAAGTCAAAACTTACTGTCCAAAATGTAAGAATCATCAAGCTCACAGTGTAACCCTCTACAAGGCTGGAAAGCGAAGAGCCTTAGCCAAAGGTGAACGCCACCACGAACGAGAAAAGAAAGGCTATGGTGGACAAAAATATCCACTACAACACGAGTTCGCTAAAACCACCAAAAAACAGACTCTGCGCCTAAAATGTAAAGTCTGCGGTTACATGAGACACAAAGATGGAATTAGGCTAAGGAAACTAGCCCTAGTATAAAATTAAACGGAGAAAAATAATATGTCAGAATGGAACAAGCTTATCCCCAAACCAAGTAGTAGTTTCTTGCGAGTTAAATGTTTAAAATGCGGCAATGAACAATTAGTTTTCAGTAACGCCGTAAACAAAGTCACCTGCAACGTATGCAGCGAAATACTCGCAGAACCCTCAGGTGGGAAAGCAAAAATAAACGGCGAAGTCCAAGCAGTCTTGGAATAAGAGTGATAAAATAAACATGTCAGAGCGTAAGCCTGAATGGCCTGAATCAGGAGACCTAGTAATTGCCACTATAGAGTCCGTCACTGATTATGGTGCTTACGCGAAATTAGACGAATACGAAAAACGTGGATTACTTCACGTTTCAGAAATTTCTTCTTCTTGGATAAGAAACATCCGCGATTTTGTTCGCGAAAACCAAAAAGTAGTCCTTAAAGTTCTACGTGTCGACTTAGAAAAAGGACATATCGACCTCTCACTTAGACGAGTCACAAAACGAGAAAAAATCGAAAAAATCCTGTCATGGAAAAAGGAAAGAAAAGCCGAAGCACTGCTTCGAGAAGTCGCAACAAGAGTAGGCTTAACTAATCAAGAAATCAACGAAAAAGCTGGAACAATAATAGACGACAAATTTGGCTTATACGAAGGCTTTGAAAAATCAATCAAAGATGGTCCAGAAGCCTTAACCAAAATTGGCGTGCCAGAAAACATTGCCAAAGCATTCGCTGATGTAGCAGAAGAACGTATCCATGTTAAAATGGTCAAAGTAAAAGGCGTACTTGAAATTCGATGCATGAAACCTAACGGCGTGAAAATAATCAAAGAAGCCTTCCAAGCAGCCAAAGCAGAAAAAATTCGAGCTGCAGAAGTAACATTCTACGTTATAGCCGCACCAAAATACAGCATTGAAGCCCGCGCAGAAAACTATAAAAAAGCAGAAGAAGTTTTACAGAAAGCTGCGCAAAGTGTCGTGTCAAGTATTACAAAAGCTGGCGGACAAGGCACTTTTAGAAGGGAAAAATAATTGGTTTGGCAACTAAGAAAATGTGTTAACTGTAACCATTATACTTTAAACAAGACTAGTTGTCCTTACTGTAGTGGTTCTGTAAAAATTCCTCATCCAGCAAAGTTTTCACCTGACGATAAATACCTAAAGTATCGAATGGCAATGAAAAGGAGCAGCGAAACACAATGAAAGAAACATACATTAAAGAATTCACAACAATCCAACCAAACAACCCCGTTCTAATTGAAGGCCTTCCAGGATTAGGTTTAGTCGGAAAAATAGCTATGCGCTACTTAATTAAACAATTAAAAGCCCAAAAAATCGCTTATCTTTACTCACCCCACTTTCCATACTTCGTTTTAGTCAACAAGAAAGGAAACGTACGTCTTCTAAGAGGAGTATTCTACTACTGGAAAAATCCTCAAGGTGGAAACGACCTGATACTCTTCACAGGAGACAGTCAATCACAAACAATCGAAGGACAATACGAAATCGCAGACCGCATGATCGACTTTGCAGAAAAACACAACGTTAAAACCATTGCAACAATCGGAGGATATCGCATGGAAGCTAAAGAAAAACCCAAAGTCTTCGTCGCTGCAACATCACAAGAAGTTCTTAAAAAATCTCTTGACTCAGGTGCAACTTTAAGCAACTCAGGAAGCCCAATCGTTGGCACAGCAGGCTTAATCCTTGGCTTATCAAGATTTAAAAAAATAGATGCTTTATGCTTACTTGGAGAAACACGCGGTTACCTGCCAGACCCATTAGCAGCAAAAAGCGTACTGGAAATTCTAAAATCAACATTCAACTTTGATGTTGACTTAGCAGGCTTAAACGAAGAAATTACCCGCGCAGAAACAATGGTGACACGCTTACAGCAGATAGAAGAAAAACGTGCATTGCAGGCTGAAGAAACAAAGAAACAAGATGAGAAAAAGACAACCTACATTTCTTAAACACTAATACTTTTCTTTACTATCTCAACCGTTTTTACAGCTGCTTTTCCATCTCCAAAAGGTGAAACCAACGGTAACTTTTTTGAATCTCCAATGTCATTTAATGCCAATAGAATCTTTTTCTTTTCAATTCCAACTATTCTAGCAAAACCCGCTTCAACAGCTTCAGGACGTTCCGTTGACAAACGCATAACCAAAACTGGTTTTCGTATACTTGGTGCAGTAGCTTCTTCTTGGATTCCGCCAGAATCTGTTATAATCACTTCACATCTTCGCATCAACATCAAAAAATCAAGATACCCCAAAGGAGGCAAAACAAACACGTTTTTTAGCTTTTCAATTTTACTATAGAGCTTACTTTCTTGTAGCCGTTTTTTGGTTCTTGGATGCATTGGATAAACAATCGGAATTGGTGATTCTTCAAAGACCTGTATAAAAGTCCTTAGTACTTCTAAATTGTCAACGTTTTCTGCACGATGCGCTGTTGCCAAGGCAAAGCGTTTAAAGGGAATTTGCTCTAAAATTGTCGCTTTCTTCTCTGCTATTGGCAAGTGCTGATTAACTGCATCGATAACCGTGTTGCCGGTAACAAAAATTTTTCCCCAAACACTCTCTTTCTCTAAATTCGCCTTTGCCCTTTGAGTTGGCGCAAATAGAAGCTCTGAAACATGGTCAGTTAAGCGTCTGTTGTGTTCTTCAGGCATTCGTAAATCATAACTTCTAAGTCCCGCTTCAATGTGCCCAACAGGAAAACTACCTTTGTTGGCAGCTATTGCTGCAGCAAGACCAGTGTTTGTGTCTCCTTGAACTAGAACAATGGATGGTTGAATTTGGCTAAGAAGCTTATCCATTTGTAAAATGATGCTTGCAGTTTGTTGTCCTGGAGACGCGTTTTCTATTTTAAAATTGTAGTGGGGCGCTGGCAGCTCCAGGTTTTCGATGAATTGTTGTGCCATATTATAGTCATAATGCTGACCACAATGCACAAAGATATATGGCATTTTGATTGCTTCTAAGGCACGAATAACTGGTGCCATCTTAATTATTTCTGGTCTAGTTCCTGTTGCAACTACAATTGGCTTCATAATTTCACCTATGTTTTTTTGAGGCACCCTTCACGTGGTTCATAAATTGTTCCCTCACGTAACAGTTGACTTATCATGCGTTCAATTTCGCCCCTTGGAATCTTGTGTTTGTTTTCTAGTTCGCTGACAAGTGTATCTTTCTCAACAATGCCTGTTTGTTTTTCCATATCCATAAGCACTGATAAGATAATATGCAATCGATCACGAATACTCTTAGGTTTACCAGTCATGATAATGTCGATGTCAACTTTAAATGAGGACAAGTCAATTCCCACTTCCTCAAGTGACTTCTTCATAATCGCAATTGCAGCTTCCGCGTCTTCAGCAGTAACCTCTTTACGTAAAGCAACACGCGCGCGTGCTTCCGCAACTCGAACAAGAGACTCAAGTTGACGCGCAGTAATTGCTACCGGTGAACCTTCAGTTTCGCTAGCATTACGCATAGCCAAATAGAACTCTTTTAGGCGTTTGAGCGCTTCATTACTTAACGCTGGATGAACCCCTTTAGCATAACCGATATACTTGCGCAATAATTCACTATTAATTTGAGATTCAACTGGGCTGATTCCTTGTCTGTGAATTTGTAAGATATGTTCAGACATTCTACTGTCTGACTCCTTGTTTGGAACATCTCGCAGCACAAAAATCAGGTCAAAACGCGAAAGAATTGTAACTGGCAGAGAAATGTTTTCTGCTACTGTTCGGTTAGGTTCATATCTGCCTAGTGAAGGGTTTGCTGCTGCTAAAACTGCTGTTCTCGCATTAAGTGTTGCTACTATACCTCCTTTCGCAACTGAAACAGTGTGCTGTTCCATAGCTTCGTGGATGGCAACTCGGTCTTCAGGACGCATTTTGTCCATTTCGTCGATACATGCAATACCCTTGTCGGCAAGAACTAATGCGCCTGCCTCAAGACTCATGCTTCCCCCTTTCTCGCGAACGACAGCAGCAGTTAAACCTGCAGCGGTTGTACCTCTACCTGAAGTATACAAGCCTCTTGGCGCAATACGTGAAACGTACTGGAGCATCTGTGATTTAGCAGTGCCTGGGTCACCGATAATTAGTGCGTTCATTTCCCCCCTAACCGTCATGTCAGGTAAACTTCTTGAGACACCGCCAAACAAGAGATACATGACAGCCTCTTTGATGTGTTCATTGCCAAAGATTGAGGGGGCAATTGAATTCCTGATTTTTCTATGCACATCTGGGTCTCTTGAAATCTCAAGGATTTTAGCCTCTTCTTCAGGTGAAGGCGGCGAACTTTCTGGCTCCTTACCTAAAAGCTCAATTGAATTGGCTTCAAGTTGAAGAATAAATGTTCGCAACTTACCCATACCAACAAGCGAAGGCGCAAAAGCGCGTACAATACCTACAAGAGAAACATGGTCACCTGGACGCGCAACATCAACTATTTCGTCTCCGATTAGCTTCACAGCAAGAGTACGAGGCAGTTGTCCAGGCGGTAAATCTTCTGGTTTCTCTTGCAACCTAAGATCCTGTGAATCGATAAATGTGGATTCCTCTTGAGCAAAATCAAATGGGCCATCTCTCCCACAATCTGGTGCAGCACAGATGGCTGGTGCTTTAAGGAATTGACCTGTCTGCTCAACCTTGTTCACGGTTCCGCAGCGTTTGCATTTAAAAGCTGCCTGTAAAACCATGGGGCGAACTGGTGTTGCGCGAACAACAATACCTTCGACTAGTATAAGTTTGCCCATTTGTTTTGAGCCAAGTTTACGTAGTTGTTCTTTGCCAAGTAGTTTGACTATTCGTATGATAATTTTTTCTATTTTCTCTGCATATTCCGCTTCTTCAATTCGAAGTTGCTCATAGGCTGCTTTTCCCGCATGTTGTAGGTACTCTTCTGGTTTGCTAAGCAGTAATTCAGCTAGGGCTTGGTCAAAACCAAAGAGCTCATCAAAGTCTATTGTGACAGAGCCTCTGCCTGTAATGGCTAGCTGGCTGATTCTTTGACGATATTTTTCTTTCTTGAAAAAGTCTAAGAAACGTTCCTGTGGATCAACAAGTTCTAATTCTTTAGCCATAGAGTAATTCTCCTATTCTTCTTGTTTCTGCAAAATTTGATTTTTCCAAGCAGCTATTATACTGCCTAACTGGTCGTAAATTAGTTTCTCTTCGTCTGTAAGCTTCTTTAGAACTTGATCGCTCTGAGCAGAAGCAGACGATAAAGCAACAATCTTCTTCAATCTTGAATTTACAATGTCACGGGCAAAAGCATTTGCTTTATGATAATCTTGAATCTTGTCAGGTTGATTAGCTTCCCTTTCAGCAAAAGCCAAAAACCTGCGAAGTTTAGGATAAAACTCGCTAGGCAGCTCTGAGATCATGCCTGGAATTTGAACGCCCTCTTTCCACTGAGCCTTATACAATTTGTTAGTATCTAAAACGTCATCTTCACGTAAATGGACAATACCTGCAGCTTCTAGCTCTTTAGCAATCCAATAGTAAACCTCATACTCATTTCCCTCATCAAAAGGTCCAACATTTAAACCTGCAAGTTTTAATTCAGCAAAATTTCGATTAGCTACAATCTTGGTTTGTGAATTCTCGTAACAAAAATCTAACGTAGCTATATTTGCTGGCATGTTCCTTTTTCCTCCCTCTCAAACTACTTTTCCCTGTTGGGATTCAACAGTTAATAGCAGAAACGCCTTTAAGGGTTTTTACTAGAAAACTTTAGGTTTGCTTCCCTATTGACTTTGGATTTTAAACCTTTTCCGTTAAAATTTGTACATTGGTTGATGCTTTTGTATACAAAAATCTTATTCTATGGTACATAAACCATAAATAAACAATAAAATGTCAAAATCCTATGTTTGCATATCAAATTCAAGTTAAAAAAGTTAGTGAATAATAAAAAAAGAAAAAGCAAGCTTTTTTAGAGTATGCCTTGATCGAGCATTGAGTCTGCGACTTTAATGAAGCCGCCGATGTTTGCTCCGTTGACGTAGTTGACGAAGTCGCCATCTTTGCCATATTTCACGCATGTAGCATGAATTGCTTTCATGATGCCATGTAGTTTTTCATCAACTTCTTCTTTTGTCCATGATAAGCGCATGCTGTTTTGTGACATTTCTAGACCTGAAGTGGCTACTCCACCTGCGTTTGCTGCCTTGCCAGGTGCATAGAGAACCTTGTTCTTGATGAAGACTTCAATGCCTGCTGGTTCTGTTGGCATGTTTGCGCCTTCAGCTACACAGATGCATCCGTTTTTAACTAGCATTTTTGCATCTTCACCGCTTAGTTCGTTTTGTGTAGCGCATGGAAGTGCGACATCACATTTTATGCTCCATGGGTGTTTACCTGCCATGAAGACTGCGCTCTTGTATTTCTTTGCATATTCACTTATGCGTCCACGCCTGTTATTTTTAAGATCCATGACGTAAGCTAATTTTTCTGCGTTAATTCCATCTTTATCATAGATTGTTCCATCAGAATCTGATAGGGTAACTACTTTGCCGCCTAATTGGGTTACTTTTTCAACTGCGTATTGGGCGACGTTTCCTGAGCCTGAGATTGCGACGATTTTGCCCTTGAAAGATTCTTTGCGTGTCTTTAACATTTCATCTGCAAAATAAGTTACACCATAGCCTGTGGCTTCTGGTCTGATTAAGCTGCCACCCCAATTGAGTGCTTTTCCTGTTAAAACGCCTGTGAATTCGTTTTGCAGTTTCTTATACATGCCGAACATAAAGCCGATTTCTCTTCCGCCTACACCTATATCGCCTGCTGGAACGTCTGTGTTTGAGCCAATGTGGCGTCGAAGTTCAGTCATGAATGCTTGGCAGAAGCGCATGACTTCTGCATCGCTTTTGCCTTTTGGATCGAAGTCTGATCCTCCTTTTCCGCCACCCATTGGTAGGGTTGTTAAGGAGTTTTTAAAAACCTGTTCGAAAGCTAAGAATTTGAGTATGCTTAAATTAACTGTTGGATGTAATCGTAGGCCACCTTTGTATGGGCCGATTGCTCCATTCATTTGGATGCGGTAACCTTTGTTAACTTTAACTTCCCCTTTATCATTTACCCAAGTCACCCTGAACATGATAATTCTTTCTGGTTCAATAATGCGCTCAAGAATTCCTGCTGATTGATATTTAGGATTCTTCTCTATCATTGGCCAGATTGATTCAATAACTTCCTGAACTGCTTGGTGGAACTCAGGTTGGTTCGGATTTCTCTCTTTAACATATTTCATAAATTCGACTGGTGAATTGTACATTCCATTCCCTCTCAACATAACGGGTTTATTGTTTTTGAACTATGATTTTCTATTTAATGCTATGTGATATAAAACATGTGTAGGAAACGTAAAAAGACAGCGGATAAATGAAACATATGTCTAAAGCCTATAAATATCAAGGGTAAATTCATTCAGGCGAGCTATGTTAACCTCTTTTAACTGTTAAGTCTTGTTTGGCTTGTTGTTATTCCTTCTTTTAGGCACTTTGGACACACACAGCTAAACGGTAAATCCTTTGTAGCGCATGACTCAGCATACTTACAGGCGGAACAAGCAAAATCCGTTCCGCAGGCAGTGCAGTTTTGCATAAACACAACTTCAGAATTTAAAATGTCACCTAATGTATCCCGGAGCTTGTCAATATTGTTGTAGTTCTTAATGCTAAAGTAGCCTTTTTCACGATTATAATCTAAACCAAGTCTTAGTAACAATACAAACTTGTCTTTTTCAACACGTGGAAGCCTAAAACAATTCTTATTTAAAACAACCATAGCAAAAAACTCCTAAAACATTTTCATATTAACTATAAAATCAACTTCTTCAGATGTTAACTTCAACCAATCAACAATCGGATTAGTCTTTTTCTTTTGCAGCATTAACCTAAGATATGGAACAAAAACCATTTTTGCTTCACTCTTGCTAACATGGCATTGGGCACCAATTTTTCCACAGATATTACCAAGGATTATCCTTTTGCCTTTAGTCCAAAACAGCGTGATTACTCGGATTGGTGGTGAAATAAAATCAAATGGCTTATAGGTTTCTGGTGCAACTGCTGCAGCTTGGGTTAAATTGTTAAAAAAGTATTTGAGTAGATGCCAGTTTTCTGTACCAATCCTTCCCCTATAGACGTCAGCTTGTGAAACATAATCGTACGCTTGGGCAAGATAAACTGGATCTACGTACCTGCGAGGCATATTGTCGCTTATAGACATTAACAGGTCATCATAATCCACATTTGAATAGCTTAAAAGCATAGATGCTTCACCGAGATTCTTTACTGCGAAAAAGCCTTTCAATGTGTCATACATACTAACATCTTTATTGCGAATACCAAGAGCTAAAGTATCCTGCAACTTTAACATTTTACCTTCTTCAGCTAGACCTTGGAGATCATTTATAGCAGAGCGCACATCACCTCGACTATTTTGAGCAATCTTTTCTAAAGCTTCAAACTCAGCTTGGATGTTTTCCTGCTTACAAATTCTTTGTAACGCTGAAATTATAAGTGGAATACGTACCTGTTGGAAACGGACAAGCAAACATTCTCTCTTTAATGGTCTAAGCTTCTCAATATCTGGATCATTAGCAGCTAAAATCACTGGCACACGAGACTGTTCAATAATTTTAATAATAGCGCTAACTCCTCCTCGGTCTTCGTTGCCTGCAATGCCGTCAACTTCATCAAGAAAAACCAAGTTGCCCTTACTTTCACGAGAAAAAGTATCTAAAGCAACAAAGGATGTGGCTGGTCCAGCGATTCGGTTAACTGCCTTTTCAGTTCGTGCATCGCTAGCGTTCATTTCAATAATAATGAAGTTGAATTCGTTGGCTGCAGCGTTAACAAGAGTGGTTTTGCCAACACCTGGTGGTCCATAAAGCAACACTGCCTTTTTTAGGCGACGCTTGTTTGTTAACCAATCAACAAATAGTGCTTTCGCTTCCTCATTACCAATTACATCCTTAATGGTTTTTGGGCGGTACTTCTCGACCCATAGGTCGTCTTTCAACTGCTTTCCCCTGCGATTCTGCCCACTTTAGCAAATTGGGCTAAAAGCGCGCTTAGTTGGATATCGTTGTTCGCGCCTTGCGTTAACCGATAATCATATTCGCCAAGGATATTGCTTAATTCTGCTTTCTGTTCAGGTGTTATGTAAGAAATCTTGAAGAGCTCTTTTTGCATTTGACGTATGATTTCCGCGCCAGTAAAACCGTAAGATCCAATGATGTCATACATTATTCGTCTGGCTTCAATAAAGTCCCCATTCAAAGCTTTATTTAACATCATTTGTATCTGTTTGGGGCTAGCTTCACCGACAACTTGTAGCACAGTTTTTTCATCTACAATACCTCCACCTTCCTTGTATGCGGAAGCTGTTTGCAAGGCATTTATGGCATGACGCAGGTCACCTTCAGCGTAATCCACCAGTGCTTGTGCAGCCTCGGGTACAAGATTTACATTCTCTTTTTTAGCAATGTATAGTAAATGCTCTTTCATAGCGGTTCTATCAAGCCTTGAGAAGCGGAAAATGGCACATCGACTTTGTATTGGTTCAATTATTTTGCTTGACTGGTTACATATTAAAATGAATCTCGAAGTGCGAGAACTGGTTTCCATGATTCTTCTAAGCGCTGTCTGAGCTGCGCCTGTCATTTGGTCACATTCGTCAAGGATGATGAGTGCAAAAGGTACATCACCAAAAGCTCCTCGACTGTATCTTGAGAAGTCTTTAACTCTGTCCCGTACAGTGTCGATTCCTCTTTCATCTGAGGCATTAAGCTCTAAGGTGAAGGATCTCCAGTTTTGACCAAACAATTCATGAGCAATGCAAAGTGCAACTGTAGTTTTTCCAGTCCCTGGAATCCCAGCTAGCATTAGGTGTGGCATGGTTTTTGGGTTTCTCATAAACGCTTTAAGACTTTCAACGATATCATGTAAATCCACAACCTCATCTAAGGTTTTTGGACGGTACTTTTCTACCCACATAAGTGCTTCTTCATTAACTGTCATTAAATCGAACCTTCCACAATAAATTATTACATAACGCTACCTATTTACTAATTTACCTTTCCCATAAACCCAACTTCAAAAGAAAACAGAACTAAGACTTGAGTATTAACCGATTTTACTGCCCTCAGCAATGTCTTTCTCAGGCAGCAAAACTGAAACGTTTCCAACGTTATCTTCAGCGGCTAAAACCATGCATTGCGATTCAATACCTGCTAGCATACGCCTCTGCAGATTTAATAGGAAAACACATTTCTTACCCACCAATTCCTCAGGTTTATAATACTTCAAAAGCCCAGCGACTGCTTGCCTCTTTTCAGCGCCAAAATCCACTAAAAGTCTAATTAATTTTTTAGATTCTGGAACCTGTGTCGCCTCAACAATCCTTCCAACTCTGATGTCAAGCTTTTCGAAATCACTAAATGTAATTTCAGCAGATGCCATTATTTTTCACTGCTAAGCGTTAGTCTAAACTTTAAGATATTACTTTTGCCTCGTTAGTTTTCTTCTTTTAGGCTTGACTGATTCAAAACGTTTCAGATAATCTTCAAGGGATTTTCTGCGTACTTCCTGAGTTACGTCCCCGCGGGTAGTTTCAATAATCTTTCGAGCTACATCCGACTTTCTACGTAATCCCGGAACAAGCATATACGCCTCATCAAGCGCAAGCAGTTCAATAAAGATTTCATCCATTACCGCCAAGCACTCTTCCCCCTTTTTAGCGTCACCCTCACGAAGCGCATCCAAAGATAGACGCCTGTATTCACCTATAACATCCGCTAACCCTAATGCAAAGTCAACTGAAGATACCTTGATTTCTTTAGGTGTAACAAAGCGTCCTTCTTTAATTAGTGTTAAGAAAATGTTGGCTTCAGAATATTCCTGCAATGCAGCACTAAACATGCCACCATAAATAATTTCAGGGTACTCTTTAGCTTGAGTTTGTAAATCGCCTATTCGTTTTTTAGCGTCTTCAACTAGTCGCTCAGCTTCATTCTGCTTTTTCTGATGTATCCGTAGTATTGCCTGTTTTGATAGACTGGTTACTTTTCGCATGCTTTCATGGGTTTCTTCATGTACTTTGTCTTTCTGCATAAGGTCTTTTTTTATTTCATCCAAAACTGCCTTCAATGTAGCCAACTTTCTTTCACCTTTATAATAGTAAAAAAGCAACTCCTTATTTATTCATTCAAAAAATAAGGAAGGATACAATAAAGAACTATTGAGAGATTATGTTCCAGTCTCTTCTGAACCTGTCCATTTTTCAATTAACAATTTGTGGTCTCCTAGTGTAAAGCTGACCTTAACAAATATTGAATCTGCGCCTTTAAATGGGAACATGCTGTCTTCTGCAAGGTCTTTTGGGATATAAATCAGATATTTACCGTCTTTTCTCCTAAACAAGCGACCTTTTCCTTCGCTTACCACCTTGTCACCACCGCTAAATTGAATGTATAGTTTAACTTAGGGTAAAAGTTCCTATAAAAGCTTATCCTAAAATGGCTTACATATGCGATAAAATGGTTTTTAAAAATATTTATTCATTATTTAAAAAATGTCACTTTAAATTTTATTGCATGTTACTTTGTAAAGTCTTTCTGCTAAGTAAAACCACTCTGCTATCGGCTGATTCATTAATTACACTGTAGCCTGTTTTCTCTGCCAACATAGAAGCAAAAGCCTTTACTTCAGCAAGATTTGGCATATTATCAAAACCTAAACGTAAATTTGAAAAACCAATGTGCATATACGCTTTTACTTCAATAAATGTGGGATTAGCTTTCTCAATTAATTTTGCGTAATCTTCAATTTGATTCATATTGTGTTCTTTAACCAATGTCATCCTAATCACAGTACGGCAATTGAAGCTCTGCATAAAACCTAAGGATTCATTCAAGTTTAACCATGCATTAGGCATCAATGGACGGCATACTTGGTTATAGACATATTCGTTAGGTGCACAAAGTGAAATATACAACTGAGTTGGCTCTTGACTAAGTTTTGAAAGTCTGGTAGGTAATGTTCCGTTTGTAACTAAAAATGTTGTTAAACCTTTTTGATGATACGTACGGATTAATTCACCGATGTTTGGGTAAAGTGTTGGCTCACCGGTTAAACTGATTGCTACATGCTTGGGTATCAATGCCTCGGTTAGTTTGCGCCAATTAGCTTTAGGATTGCCTTTGTAACCTGTTAAAATTTTTTCTTGTGCTTTCAAGCTTCCTTTGACGATGTCTTCAGGAGCGTCTATTTGTGAATATTTCATTTCATCCCATGTAACCTGCAAGTCTCCACTTTGGGCTCTCCAACAAAATAGGCAATGTTGAGTACAGTAGTACAGCGAAGGTGACATCTGAATACAGCGGTGACTTTTGATTCCATAGAACTTTTCCTTATAGCAGACTCTACCGTTCACTATTGACTCATAGAGCCATTTGCAGCGTTTAATAGCTGAATGGTTGCCTATGATGTGATAACTTTGCTTTTTTAGAGTTTGTACAAGGGCATCTGGGATGGGTTCTTCCAATATTACACATTCTAAACATGGGATTGTTAAAAGTAATAATCAGGTTCTTTTTATAATATTTCCTTTACAATCTTCTTTTCCTGCAAGATCTATTTTATATTGATGTTGAAACAAGAAGAAACCCTTTTATTAGCCATTTTTTTTATTTCCGAAAATGGAGCTGAATATAATAAAGTTTATATGTTTTCCAAGAAGAGGATAGTACTAAGGAACGTAAAATAGTCAAATCAAAATTTTAAACCGACTAAGGTGTAAATCTGATGGCTCAATCAAAATCTTGTTCACCATCATGCCCCTCTTTTAAGTGTGGAAAAAACTCTGCTTGGTTCCGACGAGACGGCGTTTGGTGCAAAGAAGCAGATGAGTATTGTAACGTAGCAAAATGTACCTACTCAATGTGCTTTAAACGACGCTTACTACCTGGAGGCATTTGTGGAGAAACAATAAAACGGAAAACTATTGAAAAAGAACCTGAAGACGAATTCGTTGAACCTAGCACTGTTCGGCTCAAAGGAAAAGCGCTGCGGAAACTTGGCGACGACGATATTTTCTAAAAATAAGATTTTAAAAAATTGGTTTACTCGCAAAAGCGAGTTTTCCCTTTTTTATCTTGATTGAACACGTTTAACTACTGGCGGTTTAACTTTCTTTAGAATGCGATAACCGCAAATAATGCATTTAGTTTCTCCACCGCGAAGTTCTAACTCTTCAGATGGAACTCTCGCACCGCATCGCATACATTCATAAACAATTCCTGATTTTTCCATTGGAAACGCCTCTTCCTACAAAGAAAAGCATTTTACTTTTAAACATTTCCAATAGTAATAGACTAAAAAATGCACAAAAGACTCAAAGAACGGGTGGCTGTTGAAGAAAGAGGAAAAATTTACAATTCTTATGATATTGTAGGTGATATAGCAATAATTAAAGTTCCAAACGATAACATGGAAAATGCTTCTAAGGCTGCCAACGCCATAATGAGTCTTTATCCGCGAAAAGTGAAAGCGGTTTTTCTGCAAACTGGTGCTGTTCATGGCGCTTTTAGGATTAGGACATTAAAATTTGTAGCGGGGGAAAACAGAACTGTTACTCTTTATAGGGAAGGCGGCTGCCGTTTTAGGGTTGATGTGGAAAAATGCTATATTTCGCCCCGGCTCCTACATGAGCATCAAAGAATATCCTGTCTTGTAGAATCTGGTGAAGTAGTAGTAAACATGTTTGCGGGTGTTGGTTGCTTCTCAATATTAATCGCTAAGAAAGTAATTGACGTCATGGTTTACTCGATTGATATTAATCCAACCGCGTTTGCGTACATGCAGGAGAACGTTATGATAAATCTTGTTTTTAACAGGGTCTTTCCCTTGCTAGGTGATTCCAAAGAAATTGTTAATGCTCAACTGCAAGGTGTAGCTGATAGGATTTTGATGCCCTTGCCTGAATTAGGTCTTGAATATTTGCCTTACGCTTTAAAGGCGCTTAAGTCAACTGGTGGTTGGATTCATTACTTCGATTTTGAGCATGCTGCTAAAGATGAGGATCCAATAGAAAAAACTTGTAAAAAGGTAACAGCGCGGCTGAACTGTTTAGGAGTAGGATACAATATTTTTTTTTCTCGTATTATCAGAAGTACTGGTCCTAACTGGTACCAAACTGTTCTAGATATTCAAATAACTGCTTTGCCAAGCAAGTTTTAATAGTAAATAGTTTTTTTACTATACTCTGTGAAGTTAACATGAAACGTAAATTAATGGATATTCTCGCTTGCCCAATTGACAAGCATCACCCACTTGAACTTCATGTGTTTGAAGAAAAAGACGAGATCATTGAAGGTGTAATCGTTTGTCCCAAATGTCTCCGGTGGTATCCCATTAGAGATGAAATCCCCGAGATGCTACCTGATGAACTGCGAAAAGAAGCAGATGATCTTCCATTCCTGCAAAAAAACAAAGACAAGTTCCCTGAAAACATAGTTAAAGAAGGTAAACCCTTCCATTTGAAGGGTTAAAGCACTTTTCTATTTCATGATTAGAGTTTTACTACGGTATTCTTAGCAGATGACTCCATAGCTGCAAGAGCAATTTTAAGCGCCTTATAACCATCCTCACCTGTAATAACAGGTTTCTTCTTTTCAGTCACACATTCAGCGAAATGTTTCAATTCTGCCTTTAAGGGTTCTTCAAACGGAATTCTAGGCTGCAAGGTTTCTTTAGCGTTTTCAATCCACAATTCTTGACTATTGTAATCAAGACGCATAATAGCTTCACTTCCTGTGACGTTTAAAGTACGAATTTTATAAGGTGTCAACCAGTTAGTTTCTATAAATGCAGTTTTACCACTTTCAAAAGTGAGCATAATCTGCGCATAATCCTCAAATTGTCTATGTCTCATGCTGCCCATCTTAGAGTAAACACTTACTGGATCTTCTCCAGAAATAAATCTCATAACGTCAATGTCGTGAATTGCTGTGTCTTTAACTACACCGACATCGCCGATTCTTTCTGGCCATTGAGTTACTCTTTTAGCTGTTGCTGATACTAACTCGCCGATTTTTTTTGTTGCTACCGCTTCTCGTATTTGTTGAAGTCCTGGGATGAAACGCATTAAAAATCCTACAGTTAGGTGTAAGTCGTTCGCTTTGGCAGTATCAAGTAGTGTCTGGGCTTGCTTTGTGGTTGTTGCCATTGGTTTTTCAACTAATACATGTTTGCCTGCGTTCAAACCTTTGAGGGCTTCTTCAGCTAGCTTAGTTGACCAAGTGCAGACACTGATAGCTTCAATTTCTGGATCTTTTAACATAAGCGTACTGTCCGTATAGGCTTTTACACCGTACTGATCAGCAATAGCTTTGGCGCGTTCAGTGTTAACATCACAAATAGCTACTAAATTAGTTGATTCAAGTTCTTTATAGACTCGAGCGTGATTTTTGCCCCAAAACCCTGTTCCGATAACAGCTACTCCAAGTTTTTTCAATTTTTTTCAGTTACTCCTCTTCCTAAACCTCGATAAATGAAGCCTTCCGCTTTAACCTTCTCAGGCTCAGCTATACCTATTAGGTCAACAAGCACAGCTGGTGTCTTCATTACTGCTTTTAGCTTTTTAAGGTTTAAACGTTTAAACTGTTCTTGGTCTATCAAAATTACAAGGCAATCTGCGCCTTCGACAGTTTCATTTAAGCTTCGTTTCAAAACTGGCACAGAATCCATGTTTTCGTTTTTAGGGCGTGATGGATCAAACAATGATATTTTTGCGCCCTTAACTGTTGTTGATTTAATGAATTCCTCCATAGCGGAATTCGGGTTAACTGTTCCAAGCACGGCAACTTTAGCTCGTCGAAGATTCTTATCGCAACTACGCAAGGCTTCCTGTGTCAAGTTGACTGCATGCTTAACCATGTCTTCATTGATTTGTCTACAAAGTAGGGGAAGTCGAAGTTTAGCGTTAAAATTTTCAGCACTTTCGATTAGTAGGTACGCTTCTTTTTTATTTTCTTCTTGTGCAATTGTAGGATATAACTCTGAGCTGATTGGATTGATTAATTCTTGAACAGTAAAGAAATCCATTCCAGCATTTTCACAGAAAATTGCTAATTCATTAGCTAAAGCCATGTTTGCATCCTGTTGAGCTACCTTGAAAATGACTGCTAATTCTGCAGCTTTAACATCTGTTGTCTGTTTTATGTTGATTGACAATGTTTTAAGAATTATAGCTGCAGTGTCTAAACTTGGTTTGTCTTCTGAAGCAATTATTAACTCCATATTTATTAACGATTTAAATGGATGCCCTTTTGGAAAATGAAGCGGATTGTAAGCTACAAAGAAATCTTTACCTGCTTTCAACCCTGAAGTATTTTCTAAAATGTCTTTTAGCAGCATTTCTGTGGAGCCAAATCCGCCAATACCTACATAAACCAGCAAGGATCCTTGCCTTAAGGCTGTTCCAATTTGCTTACAGACGGCTTCTAACTCAGAGGTGTCTGAATTCTTTCTTTCATCAACTCGTATGTTAACAGCTAAAACTATTATATCACTTTGAGAGACTGTGTTTTTACGTACACTAGAAGTAGTCAAGTTACCTATGTCGATATGCTTTTTTAGTCGTGCTTCAACTTCAGGATTAGGAAAACAATTCTTAGCTCTACTTAGCTTCTTTAGCAAACTTGGGTTCTCATCACTGCATGTTACTTTGTAACCTGCTTCTGCAAAAGCGTCAGCGTAAAGAATTCCTATTTGCCCACAGCCTACAATACTGACTGAGTAATTGGACCGTTTCTCTTTTGAATCTACATCTTCGGGTTTGAGGTTTAACACTGAAGGCATTTAGGATGACTCCTTTTTCGGCTTATAAAAGGATGATTAAATGCTTTTTAGTAGTTTTTTAAGCCTTGAACTGTAGTCATCAACTAGCTTTAATGCTTTTTCTTTATTTTTTGCTTCAGCATAAAGCCTGAAAACTGGCTCTGTACCGCTTGCTCTAATCAAGATAGCGCTTTGATCATTAAACCAAATTTTTACGCCATCAATTGTGCTCACATTTTCACTTTTAACTTCTTGGTAAATTTCTTGTTGCAAAGCTTCTTTTTTGTCGTCTGGGCAATCGATTTTTCCTTTCTCAATAAAGTACTGTGGCTGTTCAGCGACTAATTCAGAAAGCTTCTTACTTGTTTCAGCCATAATGTTGAGAAGTAGTGCTGTTGTCATTGCACCATCTCGGACGGCTTGATGTGGTCCGTAGAATATTCCGCCGTTTTCTTCACCGCCTAATTTAGCGTTTTCTTCTTTCATTTTTTGGGAGACGGTAACGCTTCCAACTTTGGTCCAGACGATTTCGCCACCGTAAGCATTTACAGTATCTTTGATTAATGTGGATGAGCTAACGGGAGTAATGATTTTAGCGCCTTTATGTTTCTGAAGATATTGTTTTATAACTATAGCGAACGTTTTATCTCCCCAATAGATTTCCCCATTCTCGCCAACAAAAATTGACCTGTCCGCATCGCCGTCAAAAGCAACGCCCATATCCGCTCCTATAGCTTTCACCGTGGCTGACAAGTCTCCAAGACTTTCAGGTCGAGGTTCAGGTAATCTTCCTGGGAAGGTGCCATCGATGTTTGCGTTTATGCTTGTCACTTTACAGCCTAGTTCACGCATCAAAGCTGGAGCCGTTAGTCCTCCGACGCTGTTAGCTGCATCAATAACTACGTGGAAGTGGCGTTTAGCAATCTTTTCTATGTTAACATGTTTCTTCATTGCTTGGATGTATTCGTCGTTTACTCCTGGTAGTTCACGTTTTTCTCCAAGGTTGTCCCAAGATGCAAAAACGAATTTATTTTCAAAATAGATGTTCTCTATTTCAGTTTCTTGTTCGTGAGAAGTCTCTATTCCGTCGCTCCAAATAACCTTAATGCCATTATATTCTGGAGGATTATGGGATGCAGTAATAATTACTCCGCCATCAAATCTATGGTTTTTAACGGCAAACTGCAATGATGGTGTTGGTGCCATTCCAGCAAAATAGACGTTACATCCAGTGGCGTTTAAGCCAGCTATTACTGCTTTAGCAAGCATTGGCCCGCTAGTCCTTGCATCATACCCCAAAAGGAGATTTTTCTTGTTAAAGAAGGTTCCAATGGCTAATCCAACTTTTATTGCCATTTCGGGTGTTAGTTCAATGTTTACGAGTCCTCTGATACCATTTGTTCCGAAAAGTTTTCGTATACTCATCTTGAAGTTCACCTTAGTGCTTCTTAACAAATGATATTTCGTTTTAAAATAGTTTCAGATATTTCTTTGGCTGGGCAAACAGCTGAATCCATACTCAAGCAAATGTTGTCTCTTATTCTCACGCGATCGGCAACAATACAGCCGTTATTAATCTTGGCGTTTCGTCCAATTATGCTGCCTTCACCAACAATGGCACCATAAATAGACGCGTTATCGCAAATTTTGGCATCTGAAAAAATCACTGAATTAGTTATTATTACATTGTTGCCAACTGAAACGTTTTTTCCTAAAATAGCGTAGGGGCCAATAACAGATTTTTCTCCAACAGTGACCCCTTTACTTATTGCGACTGGCATTTGTGTCTTAATCTTTGAAGGTGCCTTTAACGCTTTTCTCTTAGTTAGCATATCCAGTATT
Organism: uncultured Candidatus Bathyarchaeia archaeon; assembly: GCA_964640475.1. GTDB lineage: Archaea > Thermoproteota > Bathyarchaeia > Bathyarchaeales > Bathycorpusculaceae > Bathycorpusculum. Next base: position 10,169 of record CAZXGX010000007.1, on the reverse strand, counting down.
GTCTTGTTTGTTTGTAGGTATTCTTCAGGTTTACCGATATCCATCCATAATCCGTTAATTATGTAACCAAACAGTTTCTTTTCTTTTGCAAGGACTGGAAAGACGTCTCGTTCCATTGAGACATGTTTGCCTTTTGGAATATAATCAAAAACTTTTGGGCTTAAAATATAAACACCTGCGTTGATCAGGTTTGTTGGTGCCTGCTCTTTTGTTGGTTTTTCAATAAAATTCCTTATACATTTATTTTCGTCTATGTCAGCTACTCCATATCTGCATGGATCCTCAACCTTGCATAAGGCAATCGTTGCTAAAGCGCCCTTCTTGAAGTGGGTCTCAATTAGTTCTCTATAATCTATTTCAGCAAAAATATCGCCGTTCAAAACAATAAACGGTTCATCATGGCCAATGTGTTTTTCTGCGTTTTTAATTGGTCCTGCGGTTCCTAAAGGTGTTTTTGGGGGATCAATTGAATATTTTATTTTTAAGCCATGCTTTTTTGTTTTCTGTTGTCGAATGTGGAATTGAGTTAGGGCATTAACCGCCAAAATAGCTTCTTTAACATCGTTTTGGGCTAATCCTTCAAAAATCCATTCGAGCAGAGGTTTATTTACAATTGGGAAAAGGGTTTTTGGTCTGCTGCAGCTTAATGGTCTTAGTCGTGTAGCAAATCCGCCAGCTAGGATAACTGCTTTCAGTCAATGTCACCTTTAATGGATTAGATAGATTATTTACTTGTTTTTATATAAACGATTTTGAGGAAAAACTGTTTAGCTGCTACAGTTAAAATATGATAAAAAGTAAAAAACTGCGGGATTGGAATTTTATTCCCATTCTATAGTTGCAGGAGGTTTATGTGTAATATCATAGACAACGCGTGTAACCTCTGGTATCTCATTAGTTATTCTTGTTGAGATCTTCTCAAGTACTTGATATGGAATCTTTGCAAAGCTTGCAGTCATAGCTTCTCGGCTCTCCATGGCTCTAACAGCAACAACGTAACCATAAGCACGTGCATCTCCTTTTACACCTGTGGCTTTAGTGTTAGTAACTATGGCAAAGTACTGCCAAAGGTTCTCGCTCAGATCATTCTGTTCAATTTCATCGCGTACTATTTTATCTGCTTTTTTAGCTATACGCACTTTTTCCTCTGTTAACGGTCCAATTATTCTAACTGCTAAGCCAGGACCTGGAAAAGGTTGCCTATTTACGAGCTCTTTGGGTAGATTTAACATTCGCGCAACTTTGCGTACCTCGTCTTTGTATAGATCGCGAAGTGGTTCTAGGATTTTTTTGAACTTGATTTTTTCAGGTAAACCCGCAACATTATGGTGTGACTTAATTTTATCGCTGTTTTTTCTAAATCCTGATTCAATTCGGTCTGGGTAAATTGTGCCTTGAATTAAGTATTGAGCGTCGGATTTGATGGCTACTTCTTCAAATACTCGGATGAATTCTTCTCCCATGATTTTGCGTTTCTGTTCAGGATCAATTACATCCTGAAGTTTTCGCATGAATCTCTCTTGAGCATTAGCCACTATGAAGTTGATTTTAAATTTTTCAAATGTTTTACGTATGGCATCGGTTTCTCCTTCTCGCATAAATCCATGGTCAACGTATACTGCGGTTAACCTTTCATTTAACGCCTTGGCTGCAAGTGCAGTAGCAACGCTGGAGTCGATGCCTCCACTGAGTCCAATTATGGCTTTGCCGTCGCCGACCTCTCTTTTTAGTTCTTGAATCATCTTTTCAATTAAATCTTCCATTTGCCAGTTAGCTTGACATTTGCATACTTGGAAAATAAAGTTGTGAAGCATTCTTGAGCCGTTATCTGTGTGTATTACTTCAGGGTGCCATTGTAGACCGTAAATGGGTTTTGTTTTGTGCCTAAATGCTGCGACTGGGCAGTTTTCAGTGTGTGCTAAAGACTCAAATTCTGATGGTAAAGAGCACACGGTGTCTCCATGGCTCATCCAGACTTTTTCTTTTTCATTTAAACCATCTAACACTCCAACTGGCTTGTCTATTGTAACACGGGCTATTCCGTACTCTTTGCAGGTTGCTGGCTCAACTTTTCCTTTTGATATTTGAGCCAAAATTTGATGCCCGTAGCATAAGCCAAGTGTTGGTAAGTTGGTTTCTAAGATTCGGGGGTGCAGTTTTGGTGCGTTTGGTTCGTAAACGCTTGAGGGTCCACCTGAGAAAACTAAGCCTTTGATGTTGAATTTCTCGTTTAAGGCTTTGACTTCTTCAGGTGAAATGTCGTGGGGTACAATTTCTGAATAGACGTCTTGTTCTCTGATTCTTCTTCCGATTAAGTGGCAATATTGCCCTCCGAAGTCTAGCACAAGTATAGTGTCGTATTTTGTTTGCATTTTCTCAGACTCTTTATTGGGGTTTCCCGTGGTAATTTAACATTACTCCAAGTTTTCGCTAAATACGGCTCTAAACGGGGTTGTGTTTTTAGCGTTCAATTAGAATATAAAAAAACTAAACTTTTATAAACATATTAGGTGAATATCAAGAAGTATGTCGTAAAAACCCTGATTTGGCTGAAAAAACGTACAGGGGAAGCTGAATATGGAATTAAATGAAACAGATTTAAAAATTTTGAAAAGTCTCTTAGAAGACGCTAGGTTTTCAAGCCGGCAAATTGCCAAGAATGTTGGTGTGTCGGTTGGCACTGTTTTATCAAGAATTAAAAAGATGGAAGATGAGGGTCTCATTAAAGGGTACTCTGTCATTCTGGATCATGAGAAGCTTGGTTATCAGTTGACGGTTGTTACAGAAATCACTGTTTCAAAGGGCAGGCTCGTAGAGATGGAGAATGAAATAGCAAAAATTCCAAGTGTTTGCGGAGTTTATGATGTTACAGGTTCAACTGATGCAGTGATTATAGCTAAATTTAAAAGCCGTGATGATCTTGGTCAATTCACTAAACGCTTGTTAGCTTTGCCTTACATTGAGCGAACTAATACTCATGTTGTTTTAAATACCATTAAGGAAAATTTCCGTCTGCTCTAAAATAAGGAAAATTTAGTGTTTTCCTTCATGGTTCTTTTCTTTCTTATACTGTAATTCCACTGGGCCTCGAGTAATTTTTGTGCCAGAGTCAACTCCACTTGTTATCCACGTGTTCCCACCTATAACCACATTGTCTCCAATTATAGCCTCTGGACCAAGCAGAGTTGCACCTGAATAGATTACTACGTTGTTTCCAATTGTCGGGTGGCGTTTTCTTCCTTTAATTATGCGACCTTTCTCGTCTTTTGGAAAACTCAGCGCGCCTAAAGTTACGCCTTGGTAAATTTTAACGTGATGACCGATTTCAGCTGTTTCTCCGATAACTACGCCCGTGCCGTGGTCAATGAAGAAGTGTTTGCCAATCTTAGCCCCTGGGTGAATGTCTATGCCTGTCAAGGAATGCATGTGTTCGCTCATAATGCGTGGAATCAATGGCACTCCACGAAGGTAGAGTTCATGTGCTATTCTGTATGTAGTTATTGCTAAAACACATGGGTAGCTTAGTATGACTTCTTCTGTGCTTACTGCTGCTGGGTCGCCATCGTAAGCAGCTTCAATGTCTTCGCTTATCTTTGCGCGGATTTCTGGTAGCATTTCAAGGAGTTCTTTAACTACAACTTCGGCGCGTTTTCTACATACATCTTGTGGGCACTCGCTTATTTTTCTGCAAATATATTTTAAGCTTTTTTCTACTTCGCTTGTAAGTCTACTGTGGACTGAGGTTAGTGTGCTGCCTAAGTGGTATTTTATATTGGCTTTTGTGATTTCAGCTTTTCCAAGATATCCTGGGAAGAGAACTGCGAAAAGGTCTTCTAGGACTTCGATAACTATTTTTTTAGATGGCAGGTCTCTGCCTTCAAGATGATCCATGCCGCCGAAGGTTTGGTAGTTAGTTATGATTTGGTCTACAAGTTTTGGTAAGCCTTTTTCAACCCATTTTTCCTCTGCAAGGTCTTGTTTCTGCATTAATGCCTCAAGCATTTTTTCTGGATTCCAGCAATCGTACTGCCAGTTGTTTTGCTTGCATTCTTCGCAGTTTTTCGGTTTGAGTTGGTTAGCTTTTGGTACCATACTTCCTCTTCCCTTTCTACTATTGTAGACTAATGGGGAATATAAAAAAAGTGTCTTTATAACTTGATTTATTTGAGATTTACTGGAATAATGGTGTGCTTAGGTATCTCTCGCCTGTGTCAGGTAGGATTACTACGATTAATTTGCCTTTGTTTTCTGGACGTTTAGCCTGTTCCAATGCTGCCCATGTTGCTGCTCCAGAAGAAATGCCAACTAGTAATCCTTCTCTTTGAGAGAGTTGCCTTGCAGTTTTGAAAGCGTCTTCATCAGTTACTTTGATGATTTCGTCTACTAATTCCATCTTTAGGACATCTGGTTTGAAGCCTGCACCTATGCCTTGAATTCTGTGTGGTCCTTTTTGGCCTCCGCTTAGCACGGGTGATGTTGCTGGTTCTACGGCTACTGTTTTAAATGATGGTTTTTGTGGTTTGATGTATTGGGCTATTCCTGTTATGGTTCCGCCTGTTCCGACACCAGCGACTAGTATGTCTACTTCGCCGTTTGTGTCACTCCAGATTTCTGGTCCTGTTGTTTCCTTATGGGCTTTTGGGTTGGCTAGGTTTTTGAATTGTTGAGGCATAAACGAGTTTGGTGTGTTTGTGATGAGTTCTTCTGCTTTTTTTATGGCTCCAGCCATGCCTTCTGGTCCTGGTGTGAGGACGATTTGTGCACCGTAGGCTCTGAGTAGGTTGCGGCGTTCGATGCTCATGGTTTCGGGCATGGTTAAAATGAGTTTGTAGCCTTTTACGGCTGATACCATGGCTAAGCCTATTCCTGTGTTTCCGCTTGTTGGTTCGATTAGTGTGGCTTCTGGTTTGATTAGTCCTTGTTTTTCTGCTTTTTCTATCATGTTTAGGCAGATTCGGTCTTTGATGCTGCCGCCTGGATTTCTGGCTTCAACTTTTCCTAGAACTGTAGCGTTTAGGCCTTCTGTTATATGGTTTAGTTTTACTAGTGGTGTTCTGCCTATAGTTTCAAGGATATTGTTGTATATTTTTGTCATTGTAATCTCCATTTTCCCTTCTTAAAGTAATAAAAACTATCAGACTTACCTAATAATAAAGAAATCTAAACTACAAAAACCCAAGCCTGAAAGTAAAGCCTTTAAATGACATAACTAATTCTATATTTCCTCAAAGCCTCAAAATAGCAAGCAGTTTGCGCGGAGGTCGCCCAGCATGGCCAAAGGCGTAGGACTGAGGCTCCTATCCCGCAGGGGTTCGTGGGTTCAAATCCCACCCTCCGCACCAGCAATTTTGGTGTTATTTTTTGATAAAAACTACATTATCTATTTCACGGAACTGCTCATCGCCTGTAACGACTTTTCCGTTTAAGCTTCTGGCAGTGCAAAGTATAATTGAATCTGTCAAGCACCATCCCTTTGCCTTGTCTTTCAGTTTTTCATTAACTTCTCCTGCTTCAGCGGCGGTTTCAAAATTCAGTTCCACTATCCTGCTTGTTGATCTTATGAACTCTAACCTTCGCATCCGTCCTTCTCTTGTTTCGTTTCCAAGCTCGATGTCTCTGGAAAGTTTTCGGCTGATTTCTGAAACTACAATTGTCGGAGTAACTGAATGCTCGCCTTCTATGTATTCTTTGGCTGCTTCACCCATTTTTGAAGCTTTAAAATACTCAATCCACGCGAACGTGTCGATTACGTAATCACAGTTCATGAAACTCCGCCCGGTCCTCTTCCGTGAAGGAAGTAAGTTTGGGATTTGAGCCGAACATGGATTTAGGGGTTTTTCTGTGTTCATTGAGTAATTTTTTTATGACTTCATTGTGGCTTTTTGCTTTCATTTCTTTTTTTGCTTTGTTAAGCATTTGAAGGGTTTTTTCATCTACTTGAACCGTTGTCGCCAAATAAACCACCGAATACCTATAACTATAATTATAGATTTAAGATTTTTCCATCCGCAACTGCCCCAATTTGCCAAGGTCGCAGGACTATCATGGCTTTTTTGAGACTTATACATGCTCTCACATGCCAACCGCCTTCACTTGTAGACCTGTGAGAGGACTAAAAACCCACCACGCACATAAAGAAAAAACAAGCTAACTACCGAAAAAAGCCATCCGAGAAACTTGTGTTAAGCTGCACAACCAGCAAGCAAACTGCGACACAAACCAAACAGACAACAGAACCTAAAACACCAGCCATTGGTTGTGTTGTGCACAATTTTCGCTTTTCCCGCACAAAGAGAACAATAAACAACCAACATACACTAACAAGAGCAACAAGGGCAGCATCAATTACCATTACAGGAGCGTTTCAATAGCGCTTTTAGGCTTGTTTTTATCAAAATTGCCGTTTTTCCATAGTTTTTTTGTTTTTGTTAAGTAAGGGTTAAATGTCAATGTTGCACAGAAATACTTCAACAAGTCATAAAGGTTTGGTAACCAGAAATGCAGTCCGCTAAATCAGAAAGGAAATTCGTTTCAGTTGACCCAAGCAAGTGTATCGGTTGTGGCTTATGCGAATACGCTTGCACCCTAGAGAAGGGTGAAACCCTTTGGAATCCAATCCGCTCACGAATTCGTGTTGTTCGTATGGCACCAATGTTCAATTTTGCGCTTTCATGCCGCGGATGCAATGATGCAAGATGTGCAAGAGCTTGCCCAGAAAAAGCTATTACTCAATCAGGTTTTGATTCTGGCTTGTTGATTATTGATGAAAAGAAATGTAAAGGTTGCGATTGGTGCGTTCAAGCTTGTCCACACGGTGGAATTACTATTCACGCCGACACTGGCAAAGCAATTGCATGTGACCTCTGCAATGGTGAGCCTAAATGTGTAGAAATCTGCCCAGAGGAAGCCTTAGAAGTTGTATCTTCTGATGAGGAAGCTGAAAAACGTTTCAACGTTGCACTTGAAAATTTGCCGGCGGCGACAGAAAAATTGACAGAGATAATTAAGAGCAAGAATTGGAAGCCTTTGCTTGCAACCTCTGAGAAGAGAACAGCTAAAATTACAGAGAAGCTTGAATCGTTAAACAAGAAGGCTATTCAGAAGCAACACAAATAATCTTTCTTCCCTTTCTAATATTGTATTTTTAAAGAGAAAATTGTTTTAGAGGTTTTCTTCGTAACCTTTCAGGAAACTACTTATGTTTTCACCGTTTTTGTCACACATGTAGCCGCCTTCTAAAACAAAGAACGTGGGTTTTTCAAATAAGGCAATTCTTTTGCCGATTTGCCAGTAAGCCTTATCTGTTAAAGCTAAAGATGCTAAATCTCCAAGCTGTGTGTCAAAGCCTGCTGAAACTGCAACCTGCTCAATTTTGTTAAAATCCACCATGCTCAGTGCTTTATCTAGATTTTTAAAGTATTCTTCTTCTCCGCAGTCTCCTCGTAAACCAAAATTGATACAGTTGTTCTCGCAAGTATTGCCTGTGCCTGGAAAATTCGGGGTTTGATGTATTGAGACGTAGGTGACTTTTGGGTCGCCGAGGAAGATCTCTTGGGTTCCGTTGCCGTGGTGTCCATCAATATCTAGAATAAGCGTGTTTTTGTTTAGTTCTTTTACTGCTATTGCAATATTGTTTACGTAGCAGAAGCCTCGTGTGTAAACGCCAAGGGCTGCGCCGTATTTTCCGACATGGTGTCCTGGTGGACGTGTAAGTGAAAATCCGTTGATTTTTGAGGCTAAAATTGCTCCACCTGCGGATAAACTTGCGAACATGAAGATGTTATCGTAGGCTGGTGTGTCGGTGTCTTCCACTAAGCCTTTTTTTAGGTTCCAAATATATTCGCAGTCATGGACTGCTAAGAGTTGATCTTCAGTTGCTGGTTCAGGTTCAACAAACCCATAACCTATATCCATTAACGCATCATGGGTGGATTTAACGCGTTGTGGGCCCTCAATATGCCAAGTGCCATAGCCTAAACATTTTTCTGAATAGACTATCTTTGTCTTCATTTCTCTTTGCATCCATTAAACAGATAAGCTACACTTAACATTTAAAATGTAACCTAAAAATCTTGAGTTTACATGTTAAAATCGATGGAGAATAGCAAAAATGGTTTCAATAAATCCCTTTGACCAGTTCCGCCAGGAATGCCAAGCCCTCATAGCTGGTGCGTTAGCGAAAACTTTCCCTGAGACATTGCAGTCAACTATTAAACTGAACAAGACGCCAAACATTGAGCTTGGCCAATTAGCTTCATCAGTTAGTTTTGAGCTGGCAAAGAAGCTTAAAATGAAGCCATTAGATGTAGCCCAGAAACTTGTTGCTGAAGTTGACAAATCCAAGTTTGACTTGGTTGAGAGCGTTACAACCGAAGGTGTAGGTTACATCAATTTTCACATGGACTTTGGTAAATTTACTGCATTAACGCTTGAATCAATTAAGCAGTTGAGTAAGGATTACGGTTTTGTTAAAACTGATAAACCAACAAAAGTTATCGTGGAGCACACAAGTGTCAATCCCTTGCATCCGATTCATATTGGGCAAGCACGAAACCCGATGATAGGTGATACACTTGCGCGTATTCTTAAACTGAGAGGACATGACATCTCAACACATTACTATATTGATGATGTGGGACGCCAATCATCCGTGGTTGCTTATGGTTATGCTAAGCTTGGCAAGCCAAAACCGACTGAGAAGTCAGATTTGTTTGTGGGAAAAATTTACACGGTTACCTGTTGTATCGTTGAAATCAACAGGCTCAAGAAAGCCAAAGAAACAGCAACCCAGAATCGTTCGGCAGAAGATCTTGTCAAGGCGAATAAGGAGCTTGACGAGTGGATGTCTATTGCCGCTGAGCTAAGACAAAAGTTCCCAGTGCTCTTCGAAACGTTGCTAACTAAGATCAGTGAAGATGAGAATCCTGAAGAAGAAATCAACCGTTTAAACCGTAACTATGAAGATAGTGAACCCAATGCTAAAGCCTTAATTCGCGAGGTCAGCGATTTGTGTCTTGATGGGTTCCGTAAGACGCAGAGTCGTGTTTCAGTATTTTATGATTCTTGGGATTGGGAGAGCGATTTTGTATGGAGTAACCAGGTTAATGAGGTTATGGCGAAACTGAAAGCTTCGCAGTTTGTGCATTTAGAAAATGGGGTTTTGGAGTTTGATGCTGACAAAGTTGCTAATGTTCTTGGTCTTAAAGAGAAGTTGGGTTTGAAGGGAGATCATGAAATTTCGCCGTTAACGCTTATGCGTGCTGACGGCACTACATTGTATACTACTCGTGATGTTGCTTATAGTGTGTGGAAATTTAAACGTGCAGAGAAAGTGATTAATGTAATTGGTATGGAGCAGTCTCTTGCACAGTTGCAGCTTAAACTTGCGCTTTACGCTTTGGGTTATGATAAAGAAGCTGACAACTTTGTTCACTTCGCTTATAATCTGGTGACGTTGCCTGGTTACAAGATGAGCAGTAGACGTGGACATTACATCACATTCGACGAGGTACTGGACGAAGCGATTAGTCGAGCTTACGAAGAAGTTTCGAAACGCTCACCAATGCTGTCTGAGGAAGAGAAACGTAAAATCGCTGACTTCGTAGGGTTGGGCGCCGTACGTTATGCTCTTGTAGACGTGGATCCTGGCAAACCTGTCGTGTTCACTTGGGATCGAGTGCTAAACTTCGAAACCAACAGCGCACCATATGTGCAGTATACTCATGCAAGAGCCTGTAGCATTCTGCGTAAAGTTACTGATGTAGCGGCAAATCCGGCTTTCGAATTATTGAAAGAACGTCTTGAACGTGAACTCATTTTGCAGCTTGCTGGGTTCCCAGATATGTTTATTGAGGCAACGGAATATTTGAAGCCGAACATGATAGCTGACTACATAAATGCGCTTGCGGACAAGTTTAACACGTTCTATAATGCTTTGCCCGTCATTAAAGCGGAAACTTGTGAAATCAGCGCGGCACGGGTGGCTTTGACTGATGCAATTCGTATAGTGCTTAGTAATGGTTTATCATTGATTGGGGTTGTTGCGCCCGAACGGATGTAAAAACTAATCGTTGGCTATAGACGCTTTTCTATGCTTCTTTTATTTGATTGGCTGTTGTTTTTGTTTGTTGGAACTTTTTTGTTCTCTTAGTTGTGGAGGTAGCCCTTCC
>CAZXGX010000006.1:0-37067 GCA_964640475.1 uncultured Candidatus Bathyarchaeia archaeon | reverse complement strand
TGTTCTGTTGGCTAAAACTTTTGATTATTGGTTGTGCAAGTTGTACACAAGCAGATCAAATTAGACCTGCTGCTTTATGAGCTTCCCCTCCCCTTATATAAAACTGCTAACAGTACCATTAACTAAATGACAGCTCAACCAATGCAACCAACTGACGTAGTAATCGTAGGCGCAGGACCTGTAGGATCATACGCAGCTCTCCGTTTAGCCCAGATTGGTGTTAAAGCTCACGTTTATGAGGATCATGAGACTGTTGGTTTACCCTCACATTGTGCTGGACACATAAGCATTCGCAGTCTGAAAGCACTTGGATACTACCCTTTGCCCAAGGGAATTGTGGAGAACACGTTTGATGCTGCCAATTTTTATTCGCCTTCTGGAGCAAAGTTTTCGCTTAAACTTAAAGTTCCTGTAACTTGCGCTTTAGATCGGGCAAGATTTGATCAATACATTGCAGGGCAAGCTCAGGCGGCAGGTGCAATTTTTCATTTGGGGTCATCTGTGCAGTCGTTGGTGATCGAGAATGGTTTTGTTAGGGGTGTGAACCTGAAAGGCTGCAAGGTTTCTTCAAAAATTGTTATCGATTCTGAAGGTATCTCGTCAAGACTTCTGCGTCAAGCAGGTTTAAACGCGTTTAAAGGTAAAGGTTTGGTTTATGCGGTTGAAACCGAAATCGATCGTGTATACGATGTTGGAGCGCATGCAGTGGAAGTTTACATGGGTTCAAGTGCCCCGGGCTTTTACGGTTGGTTAATCCCAAGACCAGATGGTACAGCAAAACTTGGCTTAGCAACAAACGCTGGAAACCCTAAAACCTACCTTGAACACCTAATGGTTAAACACCCTGTAGCTAAAAAACAGCTAAAAGGCGCAAAGATAACAAAAATTTCCTATCATGCCATCACCTTGGGGGGGCCAATCAGTAAAGCTTACAGTAACGGTTTCTTGGCTGTTGGCGATGTGGCTTCTCAGGTTAAGCCTACGACTGGTGGTGGGGTAATTTTTGGGTTAACCTGTGCCCGTGAAGCAGCGGAGGTTGCATTCCAAGCCTTAAAGAATAATGATGTTTCATCTAATGCCCTCCAAGCGTACCAGAAACGCTGTGACGATCTCTTGAACTTCGATATTAACGTAATGTTGCGTCTTAGAAGATTTATTAATTCGCTCTCTGATGAAAAACTTGATGAAATGTTTCGGGTCTGTAGTAAACTAGGTGTAGATAAAGCCCTAAGTAACGTTGAAGAAATCGATTTTCAAGGCAAAATGTTGTTCTCTGTGGCAGGAAAACCCTCGATGTTGGCAGCCTTAACTTATTTTGGGCTACTTTACTTATCTGGAAAGTTTTAAAGAAATGTTTTTGGATTATGGTTGACTTACGAGCCAATCCATTGCTTCTAAACGGGTATTGAAACTGTTAATTTTTCTGCCAGCACTACTTGCAACGTTGAATGAGATTAGGTTGACAATTTTGTTACCGCCACCTACAGAGGCGGATGCTTTAACGTTAGGCGTGTTTTTCTTAGCGAACTCCATAACTGCAGAAATGAATTCGTTACTGATTTCTGTGTCAGTCACATCAGTAATTAAAAGAGCGCTTTTAGGAGGCATTAAAGCAATTTCTTTTTGTGCATCATTTAGCATTTGGATTGCTTGTGGAGTTTTCATGCCGCATAATTCAACAATAGTTATAGTCTTTGCCTTATGTGTTGTTTCTTTTAGTACATTCATGTTTATTCAACTTCCGACTCTGAATCTGATATTATAAAATTTATTCTTTATGAAAACCTAATCATAATTAACTAATTCAGGAAATATTAAAAAAAGCCTTATGAACCTTCCTTTGTCTGCAAAAGTTAAAAGCCAACCCTGCAATAAGCAAGTTCGATAGTGCCACAATAAGCGGGAAATAAAAATGAAACCAGATTTCGAATACAAGCAAGTCCTCGTTTTTCGAACCGACCTGCAAATGAGCAAAGGTAAAATTGCAGCCCAAGCTGGGCATGCTGCCGTTTCAGCATCACAAGAAGCTTATGTACATCATAAGAAGTGGTGGGAAGCTTGGCTTTATGAAGGACAAAAAAAGGTTGCTGTTAAGGTGGCTAGCGAAAAAGAACTTGGCGAGTTGGAAGAAGCAGCTGACCAATTAGGTTTGCCTCATGCTCTCATTATTGACCGCGGTTTAACAGAAATTCCTGAAGGCACGGTTACTTGTTTAGGTATTGGCCCCGCGCCATCAGCGATGATTGACCGTTTAACTGGCAGGCTTAAACTTCTTTAGGCGATTACATTGCCTGTTGCTGAAATTGATAAAATACTTGGTATAGAAACATACATTACAGAAACTGCTGGGATAGGCGGGAAAATCCGCGAGAGCGCGGAGGATTTTATAGTTGAAGAGATCCTTGTCGATGGCTCCAAAGCACAAATTAATCCGTCTGAGCAGAAGCGTGTTTTGGGTTCTTCTTTAGAACGTCAGAGGCATTTGCTCTGCGTAATGATTAAGCATCACTGGGATACTCTCATCGCTGCTAAAAGCGTTGCCAGACAGTTGGGAATGGGACAAAATAGTGTCCAAATAGCAGGTATAAAAGACGCCAAAGCAGTCACTGCTCAATATATTTCGATTGAAAATGTTTCGATGGAGGACGCTGCAAAAGTGGACATTAGAGACATCACTCTTCGTCCCATTGGATACATGAGAAATCCTCTATCTCTATTCTACTTACTTGGTAACAGTTTCAAAATAGAAATTACTGGGTTAATCCATGAAGAATCATTCATTAAAGAACAAATCGAGCACACCATAACTAAAATTAACCAAATAGGTGGGATCCCCAACTATTATGGGCATCAACGTTTCGGTACGACTCGTCCAATAACTCATTTGGTTGGTAAAGCGATCCTGCAGGGCTCCTTTGAAGAAGCCGCCATGATCTTCTTAGCTAAACCCAGCCCAGATGAGCATCCAATATCAAGGCAAGCTCGTAGTGAACTGCAGGACAAACGAGACTTCAAGCTAGCACTAGATCATTTTCCTATGCAACTTCGCTACGAACGTTCAATGCTTAATTATTTAGTTGAAAAACCTGACGATTTTGTTGGTGCCTTCAATGTTTTACCTGCTAAATTACAAGGATTGTTTATTCAGGCGTATCAGTCTTTCTTGTTTAATCGTTTCTTAAGTGAACGCGCCAAGATAGGCCTATCTTTAGGCGCCGTTGAGGTCGGCGATTTTGTGGTTGGTATAGAACGTTCTGGGTTGCCTATGGTTAATATGGCTAAGATTGTAACTCAAGAATCCGTTACCAAGATTAACGAAGCTGTGACGGCTGGAAGAATTCGTGTTGCTCTACCAATTGTTGGTTTTAAACAGAAGCTCTCTGAAGGTGTTATGGGCGAGTTGGAAAGACAGGTTCTTGCTGAAGAAGATGTCAATTTGGAAAGCTTTCGTGTTACGGCTAATTCAAAACTTGGTAGTCGTGGAGGCTTACGAACAGCAATAACCCCAGTGAAAAACTTCAAGTTGCTCAAAATATCTCAGGGCGATAGTGGCATGACGGCATCTATAGGGTTTGAGCTGTTAAGGGGTTGTTATGCAACTGTTCTCTTGCGCGAAATTATGAAGCCAGAAAATCCAATACTTTCGGGTTTCTAATTATTTAATAACAGAGATTCTAAGCCTTGACTTTGTCTGTGCGTGCTAAATCTCTAAGTCGATTCACTCCGTCTATTTTGTTTATGAATTCAGTCACACTTTTAGGAAGAAGCTCCATCCAATCACCATTTATAAGCATTTTTTCCCTGACAAAGGTTGAAGAGTACATTTGCCTCTCAAACAGTTTTATGTTTTCAACAGTATAACCTGATTCCATAAACAATCTACGCGTCAAAGGCTCGTTAGAATAGAGCATGTTAAACTTGGGTGTATAACCTTCGACAGCTGAAACCCACAACATGTGTAGGTGAACGTCAGGAACTGGAACAATCCAAATCCTTGACAAATCAACGTCCGCCTCTTGTAAGGCATGGCGAATCATGACTAACCTTTCTCCTGCTGTGAATGGATTGTTTAATGTATGGCTATATTGTGCACTGCCGATCACTATGACAAGTTCGTCTACTTTTTTGAGAACTTCCTTTATTGCGTCAAGGTGTCCGATATGGAAAGGTTGAAATCTGCCAACGTAGAGGCCACGAGTTACCAAGTTTATTACCGCTCAACCTAGATTTGATAAGCCTAATATTATTTACGATTAAAAAACCGCTTAACCAGAACAAATAGGACAAACACAGAGACTACTATAGCAGAATCAATAACGATAGCAAGCTATTAATCGAATAATTCTTAAATCGAAAAAGAACACTATTTCAATCATAGGTTGTCATTTATGGAAGAGTGGGATGTCATAATCGTTGGAGCTGGTCCAGCTGGACTTGCAGCTGGAATCTACTCAGTAAGAAGTGGTTTGAAAGCATTAGTTTTAGATGAGCGCTTGGCAGGAGGTGCTATAAGCGATGCACCTAGAGTGGTAAATTATCCTGGTTTTAACGAAATTACTGGTCGTGAACTAGCTGAGAAAATGGATACTCACTGTAGGCAACTTGGTACTGTCATCCGCGATTTAGAAACAGTAACCGACTTGAACATTAAGGGCGATAAAAAAATTGTGAACACCACGAATGCTACTTATGAGGCAAACGCGGTTATTCTTGCAATGGGTTCGCATTACAAGGAAATCGGAGTTAAAGGAGAAAAAGAATTCCGCGGAAGAGGAGTAAGTTACTGCGGAGTTTGTGATGGACCATTCTTTAAAGGGAAAAAAGTTCTTGTTGTTGGTGGTGGTAACTCTGCATGTATAACGTCGCTTTACCTTGCAGGTTTAGCTGCACAAGTTACCATAATTCATCGTAGGGACATGTTCAGGGCTGAGGCTCAATTAGTTTTAGACATCGGCTCTAAAAGTAACGTCAATATTCTTTGGAACACAGTTATTGATGAGGTCAAAGGTGACAAGCAAGTTCGTTCAGTAATGCTAAAGAACATTTTTACTGAGCAAGTCAGCGAGATGCCTGTTGATGCCATTTTTGTTCAAGTAGGTGAAGCTCCGAATAGTCAAATTGCCCAAGCTGCTGGAATAGAAACCGACGAAATCGGCTATATTAAAATCAACATTAAGCAAGAAACCAATATTCCTGGTGTTTATGCTGCAGGGGATATAACAAATCACCCAGTTAAGCAAGTTGGAACAGCGGTTGGTCAAGGAATCACTGCAGCGCTTGAAGCTTACGCTTACATTAGACGACCCTACTATAAAAAAATGAAAACTTCCGAGTAATATTTGCATCTCTTTTTAATTTATGTTAAAATTTTTTATTTTTTAGCAAACGCTAAATAATTGTTATTAAAAAAGCTTATAGCATGGGAGATGTCCAAGGGGAAAAGGATCAGGTTAGACCATGGAAGTTAATTTCTTCCTTGTCATTAGCTACATTTACTACTGAGCAAATGGACATCCTAATGTCTTTGTTCCTTATTGATGTCGCAGCTACCTTCCAAGTTACCGAAGGAGTTGCTGGCCAAATTGTAACAATATCTCGCATAGCTTCTGTTGCAATGGGTTTTTTTATTAGCATATTGAGTGTTAGATTTAGACATAAAACATTGTTACTTTTCGGTTCATTAATTGTGATTATTGGTTTAATAGGAAGTTTCTCAGCGCCAAGCTTTCTTTTTATGCAGACCTTTTATCCACTTGATGGTGTTGGAACCATAATTATCAGAGCAATGACTCTTGCCCTCATTGGAGGGCTCTTGCCTATTAGTAAAAGAGCTAAAGCAGTGGGGATAACAGTCTCAGTTATATCTTTAGCTTGGATAGTTACCTCGCCCATTTCAGGATTTATAGCCGGCGCCTCAAATTGGCGTTTTGTCATCCTTCTATATATGTTACCAATTTCAATTGCTGGATTAGTCTGGACATTTATAGGAGTACCATCAACCCCAAAACAAAAAATCAATGAAATAAAATCCCCTTCTTACATGCAGGCCTTCAAATCAATACTAAAAAATCAATCTGCAAGTGCTTGTCTAATTGGCTTTACTTTAATTAGCATTCTGCAAGGTTGGACTTTATATGCCATCACCTTTTATAGAACTCAATTCGCAGTTTCAATTGAATCAGCATCAATTATATTATTAATAGTCACTTCATTTTTTGGTTTAGGCGGTATAATTGGAAGCCGTTTTATTGGTAGTTATGGTGGTAAACGTTTACTAGTGATAGTCTGTATTTCGCGATCATTTCTAATTGCAGGGCTAGTGTATTCACCACTTTTATGGATCGCTTTACCAATTGACTTTTTAAACGCTTTTCTAACTGGGATTGGATTGACCAGCGGTAATTGTCTAAGCCTTGGTCAAGTTGCAAAATACCCTGGACCTATGATGTCTTTACTAACAATGGGAGGAGCTTTAGGTTCTGCAATAGGTATATTTATTGGTGGAATGGTATACGACTCTTTTGGCTTTTTGATTATGACACCAGTGCTTGCAATATTTGGATTAATAGCAGCTTTTGTCTTCCAATTTTATGCAAAAGAACCAACTGATCAAATCAGCTTTAACTCCAAGCCGAATATTTAAGTTGCCATTAGGGGATAAAAATACAAGAAAGCATGTAATTCACTAGAAGAATCTATATTGTTATCAGTAAAATAGAGAGAAACAATTATATCATTCTAACCGCTTTTTTCAAATTCTAATTACTTAAAGCTAACAGCTTAGAGTTCAGTAATCAGCGAAAATTATGAAAAGGGGTCTAGAATGAGTGAAAAATGTCTCGCTGTAGTTGAAATAAATCAAGACTTATGCAGTAGATGCTACGTTTGTCAATCCATTTGCCCTTATAAAGCCATAATCCGTGACGAAAGCGGTAAAGTGGAAGTTAACATTAAGGATTGTCAAGTCTGTGGCATCTGTTACAGCGCTTGTCCCTCTTCAGCAATAAAAACGGATTATTACACTTACGATGACCTTTCAAAATATCTTAAAGAGGCAAAAGCCAAAACGAAAGATGTTGACACGCTGGTTTTAATGTGCCGAGGTAACTCGCCCTCTACAGATGAAGTGCAAGACATCCTTAAAGAACAAGGCATAAAAGTGAACAACTATATTCCTATGCGTTTACCTTGCGCTGGTAGAGTTCCAACAGACTTTATTTTTGAAGCCTTAAACTCAGGCATAAAAGATATTATATCAATACAATGCGAAGACCCCTTCTGCCGCTACAAAGAAGGCACCAAAATCAACACACGCAGACTCGTTTTAGCAAGAAACGTGTTAAAAGACCTTGGTTATGACCAAAACGTGGTTAAAATCATAAAGTATTCGCGCAAAGTAGTGTATGACGTTCAAGAATGCGTTGGCTGTGGTAAATGCGTCTTCATCTGCCCATATGACGCCTTAGAATTTGGATCATTCGCCACACCTGAAGTGAATGAAGAAAAATGTGTAGGCTGCGGCGCATGTCAACTGGTTTGCCCACACCACGCCATACAAGTAAAAGGCTTTGAGTTTGAAAACGTTCTTCAACGATATGGCGAATCAGCAGAACAATTAAAAATCAAAAACAAAAAAGATCCAGCAGTACTTGCATTTGTTTGTCAATGGTCAGAATTCTCAGCCCTAGACAATCCAAACAAAACTTTCGAAGGTAAAAACGTCTTGGCGTTAGAAGTTCCATGCTTCAAATCAATGGATCCAGTTCATGTCGTCAACGCATTGCAATGTGGTTTTGATGGCGTTATGGCTGTTGTCTGCTCAAAAGAAGATTGTAAACTTCAAGAAGGCAGAGACGCAGCAGAACGTAATGTTGATGCATTAAAAGTGTCATTGAAGAAGCTGGGTTTGCTTGACAGGTTCACACTATATGAAGAATCACCACGTTGTACTGGTGATTTTAACGCTAAACTCGACGAATTCTACAAAAAAGTTTCGTCTCTACCTAAACAAGAAAAGATGGAGGCAACTGAAAAACGTACAAAATAATAACCAAAACTGAACTTGCCCCAAAAATTAAGCTGTTTGAAGTAGACGCTCCAGAAATTGCTGCCAAATCTCAAGCTGGGCAATTCCTAATAGTAATTCACGGTGTAACAGGAGAACGCATACCCTTAACGATCTGTGGGTATGATTCCCTAAAAGGTACTGTTTCTTTTGCCTTTCACGAAGTAGGAAAAACTACAAAGGGACTTGGTTTGCTCAATCAAGGTGACAGCATTGGCAATGTTACCGGTCCACTTGGTAATCCTTCAGAAGTTAAAAATTTTGGGAAGGTTCTCTGTGTCGGAGGAAGCGTAATGATCGCTCCACTTTTGTTACAATGCAAGGCTATGAAAGAAGCTGGAAATCACGTGACAACAGTGCTTGGCGCAAGAACAAAAGAATTCATTATGATGGAGAAAGAAGCTCACACCTACAGTGACAAAGTAATCATCACAACAGATGATGGCTCAAAAGGCTATAAGGGTTTAGACTTCCTTACAGAATTACTTAAGAAAGAAAAGTTTGATCGCTGCGTTGTTATGGGTCCAGTTATCCTCATGAAAGACGTTAGTGAAATAACAAAACCCTACAATATTCCAACAATTGTAACAACTACTCCTCTGATGATTGATGGCATGGGAATGTGCGGTGTTTGCCGCGTTACAGTCGGCGGAAAAATGCTTTTCGGTTGCGTGGATGGCCCAGAATTTGACGGCCATAAGGTTGATTTTAATGAGCTAATTATGCGTCAACGTACAATGCTTCCTGAAGAACGATTAAGTAGTGTACTGTGGGAAATGCGTGGAGGTTGTAAATGTGGTAGAAACAAAGCCTAAACCTAGACTAAATAAGAAAGCTGTCGAGATGGCTAAGCAAGATCCTAAAGTTCGCGCTAAAAACTTTAGTGAAGTAGCTTTAGGTTACACTGAAGCAGAAGCCCAAGAAGAAGCCAACCGTTGTCTGCAATGTCCAAATCCAATTTGTAGAACAGGTTGTCCAGTAGAAGTTCCTATTCCACAATTTATCAAATGTATTAAAGAAAAGAAGTATGCCGAAGGAATAGCTGTAATTAAAAGCAAAAATGCCTTACCTGCAGTTTGTGGACGAGTTTGCCCGCAAGAAGTTCAATGCCAAGCTAAATGTGTAATTGGACGAATGGGCGAACCAGTAAGCATAGGACGTCTGGAACGCTTCTTAGCTGACTGGGAACGAGATAATGGCTCCCAACTTCCAGTAAAAGCTGAATCAACAGGCAAAAAAGTGGCTGTTATCGGTGCCGGTCCAGCAGGTTTGACAGTTGCAGCAGACTTAGTAAAGCTTGGTCACGAAATAACCATGTTCGAAGCATTGCATGTTGGTGGCGGAGTCTTATCTTACGGTATTCCAGAATTCAGACTGCCTAAAGCAATCGTGCAAAACGAGGTCAACTACGTCCAGAAACTAGGCGTTGACTTACGTCTCGGCAACCTAATTGGCAGAATTCATACTATCCCAGAACTAATGAAGAACGGTTACGACGCAGTCTTCATTGGTAGCGGAGCAGGACTGCCACAATTTACGGGTTGCCCTGGAGAAAACCTCGGCGGCATCTACAGCGCGAACGAATTCTTAATACGTGTTAACCTAATGAAAGCATTCTTATTCCCAGAATACGACACCCCAATACGCATCGGCAAACATGTAGTTGTAATAGGTGGTGGAAACGTAGCTATGGACTGCGCAAGAAGTAGCATGAGACTTGGTTCACAAGTGTGCCTACTATACAGACGTTCACGCGACGAACTTCCAGCAAGACACGAAGAAATTGAAAACGCCGAAGAAGAAGGCTTAGTCTGCAAATTCTTGGCGGCGCCAGTTGAATTTTATGGCGACTCTAAAGGCTGGGTTAAATCCATGAAATGCATTGCTATGGAGCTTACAGAACCAGACGCAAAGGGCCGACGCGGTGTCAAAACTGTACCCGGTAGCGAATTTATAATGGATGTTGATACAGTTATCATCGCCATTGGACAAACACCTAACCCAATCATTCAACGCACAACTGACGGGTTACAGAGCGACTCAAGACACGGAACAATTACTGTCAATGATGTAGGTAAAACCAGTCTCGATGGTGTTTATGCAGGTGGAGACGTCGCAACAGGAGCAGCAACAGTTATCAGCGCCATGGGTGCAGGCAAACGCGCAGCCAAAGCGATGCATGAATACTTAAGCAACAAAAAATAACCATTGTTTCTAATTTTATTCAAGTATCTTTAGAACATGTTAGAAACTCTGCAAAATCTATACCGGGAGACGGGTCTGTGTTGACTGTTTTCTAAGCTATTAGTATGTCAAAAACGAGGATTATTAGACTTTTTTTAGAACTTGAAGGGTTTTTTCTGCTGTAGAGACACTGAAAAGTAAATCATCAATCGTGGCAGAGAAAGTAGCAAATTTCCCATTACACAGAATCTTAGTGGCAACTTTGTTGTCTTGTCTTATAGTTTTAACCTGCAAGCCTTCAGGAGTCTTAAAATTATCTGGCGAAACAGCTTTGGCAACTGCCTCCGCCGTTTTTACGTCTTTGTACTCAAGGATTATTGTTGCTTCCAAGTTTTTCGCCCTTAAGTTGTCTGCCTACGAGTTCGTCTACGGTTTTTACGAAGTTGTCAATTTGGTCAAGCGTAACCTGAGCGCCTGCTGCAATGTTGTGTCCTCCACCTTTACCTCCGTTCTTCTCTGAGGCTATTCGCATGGCATCTCCGAGATTAACTCCTTTACTTAGAGCTGCTTCAGTTGTGCGTGAGGAAAATTTGGCTGCATTTTCACCTTCCACATTAGCGTAAGCGATTAACGGTTTTAATGGGTTCGGTAAGCTTGCGACGATTATGGAAGAGACGGTGCCGATGATTTTTTCGTTGATAAATTTCTCCCCGTTAATTACATAGATATTGTCTAGTTCTTTCATACGCTCGGGTTTTTCCATTACCCAGCTAAGGTATTTGTTAATATTTTTACGATAGTTCTCAAGGATATTGTTTGATTCTTCAAGAGCTGCTCCGCGATCACCCATACAGATTGCTATACCCAGGCTTGGTCGATCCATTCGTCCAGTTGAGTTTAATACAACGGCGTATTCCCGAGCATCCCTAAGTGCAGTGTTAGGCTCTTCTTTAACAAGAACGTAATTGTTTCCAATCAAGTTAGTAACTTCAACATGTAAGCCTTTAGAAAGCAGGTAATCCGCTAGTGCTGAGCACAAACGCTTCTTTTCTTCTTCATTAAGGTCTCGTAAAGCACGCCATCTTTCACCCTGCTTAATGTTAATATTCAAAGACGCCAAAAACGCCAACGCTTTGTCTTCTTCACCGCTTATACCTGGAATAAATGGATTAGTAGTAGTTGCCAAAGTTCTGTGAATTGGCCTTGTTTCTCTACCAAAGAAGGTTAAATCCTTTTCAACCTTGATTAATCCTGCATCAACAGCATCTTTTAAGATTAACTCATTTAAGCCGCCGAATTTTCGTTGGTCATACTTATCTTGCATGTCACCAAGTGCGCCAACCAACGCGACAGGTGCTAGATCAATGTTTTTTGGATTCATGGCTTTAGCCACAAAATATGCTACACCTGAACCGCTAACTTCAGTGGCTCCATCAATACCAAACTCATGAGGATTAGCTTGAACGAAATTTTGATTATCAACTTTAGCTGTTATTTGGTGGTGGTCAAGAATTGCAACTTTAATATTTGGTACTTTCTCATTAAGTAGTTGAAGATAGCCGCTTCCAAAATCAGTCAAGACCACTAACTGCGGTTTGTCTACTATGATTTCGTTAATGATTTTATCGTCAACCCACTGCATCACGCGCATACGAAACTTTGCATCAAGCCTGTAGAGTGCCTTAGATATAATTCCAGCGGCTGCAACCCCGTCAGCATCTAGGTGCGAAAAACAATCAATAAAACCGTCCTGCTTAGCAACTTCCAAAATTAGATTAGCTGCTTTATCTACTGCTGAAAGGAAGTTTTGAATTTGAGTTTGATCTACCATGCAACGTTTCACTCTGTTTGTTGTAAAAAGGGCGATCGATTGAATTTAAAGCTGGCGCATCAAAAACGTAGATAAAAACCAAAAAATAAAAATTGAAAGAAAGGCTGGTTTAAGTTACTGAAGCGATTTTAGCTTCGTATTTCCACTTCTTTTCTAGTGCACCTTCACGTTTATAGTATCGTGAAAGCTTGTGGATTCTAGCTTCAATAACCTGCATGTTGCGTTTGTTGTGCAGATCTTTCTTGTTTTTCTCCATGTGAACAGCAAGAGCCTGTGCCTTCTTCATTAAGTTGGACAGGTCTTCTGGCATTGCTGGAGCTAAATTAGCAGCTTTTAGTATGTCACTGATGCTTTTTCCAGTTATTGGTTTAACAAGTGGAATAGCATATTGGTCTCTTAGAATTGTACCTATGCTGCATAGTGAGTGGCCTTCCTTGGCTAGTTTTATGACGAAGGCTTCTACTTCTTCAGGCTGATATTTGCACCAGCTTGGTGGCCTTCGACTTACCGGCCTTATTGAATGTGATTTTCCTTTTTCCTGCTTTGGCAATGAACATTACACCTTAAACTATTGCACTAAAACCACAGTACACGGATATTTAAAAGTAATCCTCTATATAGACACGGATATCTCGTATTTAATCATCGAACTGTAATTTTCAGCATTAAAGGAAACATTATTAGTTGAGGAAAGATGACTAAAGCACTCTAAAAGCATAATCACGTGGTAATAAGTAATTTCTTCTTTTATTCTGTCTTTAACTTCTTTCTTGCTATCATTGTATTAAAAAGCTTATATTCTTAGACAGAAGCTGTGATTTCTGGGGAGAAGCGGTTGAAAAGACAGTGGTTAACAGGACTATTAACATTTGTATTACTTACTCTTTGTTTCGTTAGTTTAACGATGGGACAAGTTCAAACTAGCATTTGGAAAGAAGACATGAGCTATTCAAGCTATAATCAATTTCAAACGGCAGGCTGGACCTCAGAACATGAAGCCGGAGTAAGCTTCACCTCAGATGGGGTAATTTTAGACGGAACTACCACTGATACAGCAATTCATTATTCAAACAAGTTTCCATCAGGGATTTATGATTGGGTGATTGAAGACCGAAGTAGATGGGTTCTGGGAAGTCACAGCGGCAACATTGTTTCCGCTATAACCCAATATCATTCTTATGGTTTTTCAGCAGATGGTTGGTATAGCAATTTTGCGTTTTATAGAGATAACCAAAAAATCTTGACTTTTGGTAGTTATCAGGAGCAAAGTAATCAATGGTTTACTTTACGAATGGAAAAACATGGCAATCAAATTGACATGTACTTTAACGATATACTTGAAAACTCCTACACTGAAACCGACACTGCGCTATCCCAGTTGGTGGGTGTTGATTTGGTCTCCCCATGGCTTGGCGGTGCAGAATATGATTATATTCAAATATGGTCAACAAACGCAGTCTCAACTGGAGATTTATGGACAAGCTTTGGACATGATATCTCTGGTGCAAGATACTCAACATCAACTGCTCCTAAAACTAGCCAGCTCCTCTGGAAAACACAATTGAGTGGTGAAGTTCGAAGTGCTATAACAGTCTATAATAATAAAGCGTATGTTGGTACTTTCGGGGGAACTTTTTATGCATTAGATGCAACCGACGGTAAAACTCTCTGGACCTATAATGCCAATGGCGATATTTGGTCAACTGCTGCAGGTGCAAATGGAATAATCTATTTTGGCTCAAACGACTTTAGTGTTTATGCATTAAACGCTGAAACCGGTGCCTGGATTTGGAGTTTTCCAACAGGCGGTGGAGTATTTTCTTCTCCGACGGTTGTCGACAACGTTGTTTATGTTGGCTCAACCGATAAAAACATGTACGCTTTAAATGCTAACACAGGTGCTAAAATTTGGAGCTACACTACTAGAGGTGAAATCCGTAGTTCACCAGCAGTAGTTAACGGGGTGGTCTATTTTGGGTGTTTCGTTAATATCGATGATACAACAGGTGATGGGTACTTTTATGCATTGGATGCTGCAACAGGCACAGAAATTTGGAGTTCGCCCACAGGAGATAATGATACTTATACAAATTCTTCACCAGCAGTAGTTGAAGGTGTTGTTTATGTGGGTTCAACTGATGGTAATCTGTATGCTTTCAGAACTACTGATGGCCATAAACTCTGGAGCTTTTCTGTATCTGGCTCATTTTCTTCTTCCCCCGCAGTACACAACGGGATAGCATACATCGGATCATACACGAATTTAACCTCTGGTGTTTTTTACGCTATTAATTGTGGTTCAGGTACTCAAGTCTGGAGCTATCCATTGGGAGGTGCTGTTTTTTCTTCTCCAGCAATAGCTGATGGTGTTGTTTACATTGGATCTTATTATCAGGACAACTCAGTTCATGCATTTGATGCTTCATCAGGCAATTTATTATGGAGCTACCAGACTAACGGGGGTGTTTTTTCTTCACCCACAATAGCAGGAAGTGTAATGTTTGTAGGTTCATATGATAGGAGCGTTTACGCTTTTGGTTCTGAGTTTAATGTGGTGTCAACATCTACTACATCATTTGATTATGTAACAAAAACAGCTTGGGTTCCACCTGCCACTGGCGGAGTAGCTGCGACAGTTGTAACAGTTGGCGCCGTAAGTGCAAGTGCAATCGTTGCAGCAGCCGTAACATCTGTGCCCGCGGCAGCATCAGTTAGCTTCCTCGATAAATTGGTTGGAAAGGTTAGAGATCTTTTGCCTTCTTCAGTGAAGAAATGGCTTGAAAGCCTAATAGCCTCCAAGCGTAAGATAAACATTGAAGAAAAAACAGGCTCTACATTTTTGTTAACAAAACCTGAAATGATAGCATATACACTAGCAATATTCATCTTAACATTTTCTTTTGCTTACGTTAAAGTCAATACTTTTATGGAATTTCTGTATGTACTGCCAACTTTCATAATTACAAGTCTTATTGTAGGGGTTATCAGAACATACATTCTTATAACATTTGCTCGAACACGTGGTGTATGGGCTGAATACAAACTTTGGTACTTTGGCGTTGTGATGTATATTATTTCAACTGTAGCTTTCAGAATGCCTTTCTCATCACCTACACGAAATGTGTATCACTCCAAAAATATGACTGCCCATATAGGTTTTCTCCTTTCATGTATAGGGATCTCTGTGACTTTAGGATTCGCTGGATTTTTCCTATTTTTGCAGAATGCTGGCTTCGCTTTAATTGGAAGCAGTGGCTTAGGAATGTGTTTAATCGCAGCATTCTTTGATACTTTACCAATCAAACCTATGGGCGGATCATATATCTTCAACTATAACAAAAAATACTGGACAATCATGTTTATCACAACAATGGTGCTCTATGGAGTATGGTTACTGCAAACCCTCTAAATTTGAAAAAAAATAGACCCTGCTTTTCAAGCAGTTTCTATATTACTTTAGTATCTTAATCAAAGAAAAGATTAAACTTTCTTATACCAATTAGCAAATTTGCGAACAGCCATAGCTCGATGCGAAAACCCATTCTTCTTCTCAATACTCATTTCAGCAAATGTTTGCTTGCTCTTAGCTGGCTGAAAAATAGGATCAAAACCAAAACCTGACTTTCCCTCCCCGGTTCGCTCATTTAAAGTTATTTCTCCTTTAGATTCGCCTTCAAAAATCATCAAGTCAGAATTTTGGGCACAGTAAGCTATGGATGAGTGAAACGTAGCTTTTCGGTTTTTCACGTTTTCCATTAATTTTAAGATACCCTTGTTACCTATAGTTTTGTAGACGTACGCTGCATATGGACCTGGAAACCCTTCAAGTGAGTCAATAGATAATCCAGCATCCTCAACAATAAGGGGTAGATGACATCTGCTAAAGGCTTCAATGGCGCTTGTTGAGGCAATTTCATTTGGATTATCACTTTGGATTTCGTTACCTTTCATTCGTAGCATCCCAACTGCTATTCCTATCGGACTAAGAACACTGCGAACCTCATTGTACTTATGATAGTTACCAGTTACAAAAAATATTATTTTACCCTTAAACTGTAATTCAGCATTTTTGTCTGCGTTCTTCAACATAGCGTCCTCGTCTCTCAATCTCCCTAATTTTCTCATAAACCTTTTCCGCTAAATCATCACTTAGCACCGAACTATAACCTAAAAGCACTGCTTGATAGCATTCTTCCCAAAACATGTAATGCGTACTTTGCAATGCGCGCTTAAGCAAATGTAAATCTACACCTTTAGCTTCTAATTCTATGTTTTTTTCACCAAGACCAAAGTCAACAAAAAAAATGTTACCTTCAGGGCTTAAAATCATATTTGAAGTTGTTAAATCTCCGTGAATTAAGCCTTCTTTGTGTAGTTTGCCAACTAACTCGCCGATTTTCTTACACAGATTTTTGCGTTTAACTTTTGATGCTTTGTTAAGATATTGTTTAACTTGTGTTCCTTCAATAAACTCCATTATGATTGATGCGTCAGGAACATTAACAAGGTAGACTAGTGGTGTAGGAACGCCTGCAGCCTTAGCTTCATGCATCAATTGTGGCTCATGTACTGTTCGGTAACTTCGTATCTGTCTATCCAACGCTTCAGGACGATACCGCTTAGGAATACGAACTTTTGTAATTACTCGTCGTCCATGCCATTGAGAAAAGAAAAGGCTCGCTTCAGCGCCCTTCTTAAGTAAAACAGGCTCGGTTATCTTATCCATGGTACATCCACCCTATCCACTCGCCAACGCAACTTCACAAAGCTCTCATCCAAAGATGTAACCAAACCATTTGTGTAAGCTAAAACGCCTGTCCACGCAACCATTGCGCCATTGTCCGTTGCAAACCTTTGCGGAACCACATTAAAATGTGCATCTTGCTCTTCCGCGATTACGCTAAGCATCTGCTGAAGACGCTTATTAGCAGCAACTCCACCCGTAAGTAAAACTTCTTTTTTCTCTGTATGCGCCAAGGCACGTTCAGTAACTTCAGTAACCATCGAAAAAGCATGCTCTTGCAGACTATAACATAAATCTTCAAGACTGCAATTGCCCACTTGTAAATGTGTAGTTGCAGCAGTTAACAAACCACTTAAGGACAAATCCATACCTTTCACTACATATGGAAGAGAAATCAGCTTTTTTCCTTTAAGCGCCAATTTCTCCACAGCTGCTCCAAGCGGTAAATCCTTCTGATTCTTAAGACCCGCTTCCCTAGCAAAAACATCAAGACAATTACCCAATGCAATATCCAATGTTTCACCAAAAACCCTGTACCGCCCTGACTCAAAAGCAGTAACCATAGTGTTGCCACCTGAAACATAAAGCGTCACAGGATCAGTTACACCCGTCTTGAGTTTTCCAATCTCAATATGAGCAACAGAATGATTAACACCAATTAAAGGGATTTTTAGATATGAAGCAAGTGCCCTTGCAACAGTCGCTCCAGTGCGTAGGCATGGACCTAAACCTGGACCCATAGAAAACGCGATTACTGTTATATCTTTTGGTTTTAGTTCTGCTTCATTTAATGCTTGCCTCAAGACTCTGTCAGCAACTTCAGAATGATGCCTTGCCGCTTCTCTTGGATGAATTCCACCTTCCGCTGGTACATAACCATCTACCGAATTAGCCAAGATTTCGCCATTAAATTTGGTTATGCCAACGCCAAAGTCGTCTGCTGTGGATTCAATTCCTAAACAGTAAGATTCAGCATCTGCCAGCTTTTTCTGCTCATTTTTCATTAGATTCCACGCTTATTGAGGGATACATATTTTTATCTGGAATTAACGCTTATATCTAATTGCATTATTCGGAACTGATAATAACATGCCTAAACGTAACGACCTTGAACAGAAAGCGCTCCATTATGTTGTAAATACCGGTTATCAGGGTGTACTTCAATCAGATTTATGGCGTGAACTAGGCGCAAGCAGCCGTGAAGGTTCCCGTGTCTCCATAAAACTGGAAGAGAAAGGCCTAATACGAAGAGAAAAAGAACTTCAAGAAGGACGTTGGACTTATCGGCTTTACCCAAAAAGACTTCCAGCCTCAATAGAAACCATTATTGACTGCCCATGCCTGCTTTGTCCAGACAATGCACGATGCGATCCAACAACAACTATTTCTCCTAAAAGCTGCCCACGATTAACCGACTGGATTCTAGGTTTAGGAAACGAGAATCAACCAGCAGCTGTTCCTGAGGTTCCTAGCGAACAAAGCATAACAGAGGGTGATTCCGTTGCCGAAGGCTTGGATCCGTGAAAGAAAGAACGAGTATTATTACAAAAAAGCCAAAGCTGAAAACTATCGCAGCCGAGCTACATACAAGCTAGTTCAAACAAACGAAAAATATGGCTTTATCAAACTGCGTGACGTAGTTGTTGACTTAGGTGCTGCACCAGGCGGATGGATACAAGCTGCAAGAAAAATGACGGGCAAACACGGCTTCGTTTTAGGAATAGATCTAAAACCCATAGAGCCCTTCACACAAGAATACATACGCACAATTATTGCTGACCTAACAGACACAGAAATTGCACAGCAAATACTATCTTTCCTGCCACGACGACCAGATGTTGTTATGTCAGATGCTGCCCCAAACATCACAGGAGTATGGGAAGTTGACCACGCAAAACAAATCGACCTAGCAACAAAAGCATTAGAAATCGCACTTCAAATTCTTAGACCAAATGGAAGCTTCTTCGTTAAAGTCTTCCAAGGCGACTTGCTGGATGAATTCATACAAAAAGTAAAAGATTCTTTTGAAGAAGTTAAACTTGTAAAGCCTCAAGCAAGCAGATCAAAAAGCTCAGAAATGTATATACTAGCAATCGGTATGAAATCAACCAGTAAACCCGACGAAAATGAAGAGCAAGCCTAATTTTCATGTTTCAACATTTTTCTTTAGGTGTATTTGTCTTTGAATATTATTGCAGCAGATTCTGCAGCAGCAATTTTAGACCAACAGTTTGAACCATTATACCTTGTTGCGTCAGTTGCAGTGTTAGTCAAGCCGCCTTACCGTGAACCTGCATTTCGTATGGCTGAACCAATCTTCAAAGAAGTAGACACAAGCTTTGAAGTCATAGTGCATGAAGCACAACTCTGTCTTGGATTACTGAACTTGTTAAAAGCTAATGTTGTACATTTGGATATGACGCTTGGTGGGGTCTCAATTGAGGAGTTATCACCAGTGGAGCTTTCAAACTTGCGAGCATCAAGAACTGGCAGGGCAAACATTTTAAAAATATTGCCAAGACTAAGAAAAATCGCTGGCGAAATCAAACGTCTACATGGCATTGACATTCTAGCTATTGGTAAAGAAAGTGTGCCTGTCAGGATTGCTGAGTTAACCGCTGGTTCAGAAGCCATAATATATGCGTGCAAAAAAGCAGTAGCCGACAAAGAATCTATTCTTTTAGGATTACCAACAATGTGTCAACCCATATTCATAAACAATCAAGTGGACTTAAATTCACTTATACCAGCTGAGCATGACATCCGCGGGTTCGCCATTGATTCAGATGGAATTCTGGGAAAGGTTAAATTGTCCGAAACCTTAAATCCGTGTGCAAGAGGCTTTAGGGTCTTAAAGATTAAACCGCTATAACAGAAAGAGGACAACGGAATGAATATTGACTTTTCATTTTGGAAAAATGCTTCACATAAACATAAAAGAATCTACTCAATGATCTTCATTTTCATCATTTCAATAATCGTAACTCTTGCAGGCAGTTTCGTGCCATTAACCGCTGAAGATGCACAGACACTATACGACGAAATAAACAAGCCGATAGCTGAAAACAAGGACATAGGCTCCTTAGCGCAATACATTTTCATAAACAACTTTTCCCTATGTCTTATAATGTTTATCCCCTTAGTTGGGCTAGTCTTTGGGTTGTTTACATTATTTAGCACTGGAATAGCTTTAGGAGCAATTGCCAGCGTACAGGGCATACCAGTAATTCTTGATTTCTTCTTGCTGTTTATCACACCAATTTTTTGGATAGAATTCATATCTTACGCCCTTGCAATGACCGCAAGCGTTTGGTTATTCCGCAGGTTAATACAGAAACGATGGCGAGAATTAAAATGGACTGGAATTTCAATAGCAATAACAGCTCTACTGCTCGGGGTAGGCGCAATTATTGAAGCTTGGTTAATAGTGGCTGCAACAGCTTCAGGCCTCTAACCTACAAACCAAAATATCATTTTTTAATTATTTCTAGACTTATATCTAATGATTTTGCGCTATGAGTCAATTCACCCATACTAATTATATTCACTTTAGCAAGTGCATAATCTAAAAGAGTCTCGCTATCTATTCCGCCACTAATTTCTAAAAGAACATTCTTGTATAATCCAGCATTCCTAAGTCGTTTAATTGCGTCATCAACCTCTTCAGGCGAAAAATTATCCAGCATAATAATATCTGCACCAGCCTTTGCAACCTTTACAGCATCAGAAGGTCTAGTTATTTCAACCTCAATTTTCTTCGTAAATGAAACCTTTTCCTTAGCTAGTTCCACCGCTTCTTCCACTCCCCCAATAATTGCAATATGATTATCTTTAATCAAAATCATATCGTCTAAATGCAACCTATGCGGATCACCACCACCCAACATCACAGCTTTCTTGTCAAAATATAGCATTCCAGGGACCGATTTGCGTGTTGCAGCAATTTTTGCTTTAGATTTTGCTTTCCTAAGTAAATCCATCATTTTATGGGTAGTGGTTGCTATTCCACACATGCGTGATAGCAAATTAAGCAACGTTCTCTCAACAGTCAGTATGGTTTGAGCATCACCAGTTATTTGCATTAGAACTTGATTATTTTTTATTTGTTCACCGTCAGTCACTGTGGACTTAACTATTAAGCCTAAACTTTCTGCTAAAATTTGTGCTTCTTCTATTCCAGCGGCAATTCCCGCGTCTTTAGCAATTACTGCTGCTAAGACTGTTACTCCCTGTGGGACTATTGCGGCTGCTGTAACATCTCCCTGCCCAATGTCCTCAGCAAGCATTAGCTTAAGTCGCTCTTCAACAAGTTTTCGGGGGATAAACATACCTTAACATTTTACTATTCGAAGGTTTAAATGCTTTCATGCTTTCTTGGATAAAGAAAAAGTTACAATTAAAAAAAATAATAGCTGTGATTGTATGCGGCTGCTATTCGCCTGTTCCGAACTAGGATTAGGACATGTTTCTAGAATTATACCCTTAGGTAAACGGCTAGAAAAAAACGGACATGAAACCTTCTTCTTTTCAGGTGGTAGAGCATATCAGCTACTAAAAGAAGAGTTTAAGAACGTTTACAAGTGCACTCCAATAGCATGGTACGAGAATGGTCATGGAATAGTAACATCAGCATCAATGCTCAACATTCTACTACCGCTTCCACTTTTTAATGTGACAAGTAACAAGCTTGAAATAAAAGACTCTAACGCTATGGAGACAATTCATCGGTATTATGATTTGAGACAAAACATTCGAGATATCTCGCCGGACATTGTCATAGCAGACGGCGACATAAACGCGTTAAGACTAGCTTTACGTTGGAAGATACCTGCCATTTACATCGCCAATGTTATAAGACCAAGCTATGGTTTTCAAACAATTCTAAGCCCAGGCGAACGCTTCATTGAACGATATGTTAGAGGCAGTTCAAAAATAATAATTCCTGATAATCCCCCTCCTTATACAGTCTCCGAATACAATATTGGAGATTTAGCTAATGCTGGCTTTGAAGGTAAAATCGAATATGTTGGAGCTTTTGTAGACACAACTTACATACAAGGTTCTGAAGAACACGTTTTTGTACCAATAAGCGGACCAGTAGGCACAAGATCTAAACTAATCAAAACTCTGCTTCCAGTGCTAGAAAAAACAAACAAAAAAGTCATCATAAGCCTCGGTGCACCTGGAAAAAAAGCTTCAGCAAAAATCGGCAACTGTGAAATACACAATTGGCTCTCAACTAAAGAACGCGAAGATATAATGAAAAACTCAAAATACATCATCTTTAGCGGTGGACACATAACAAGCTTCGAAACAATAAAGTACGCTAAACCTACTATTTGTCTTCCAACTCAGCCTGAACAAGGCGGCAACGCAGCTAAACTTCAAGATTTAGGTTGTTCAATTAAAGTAAAAAACCAAAAAGAATTCGCTAAAGCAGTCCAACAAATGGATTTGAATTATGACTTTTATAAAAAGAAAGTGTTAACTTTAAACGCCGTATCTAACAAATTTAAGGGATTAGATAGAGCTGTAGCAATAGTTGAAGAAGTACTTGATTAGTTAACTTGTTTTAAGCTTAAGCGTTTAACTTCTCCTTCAGGAGTTTCTTCCTCAAAAATGATAGCCCTAAACTTGTAAACTTTAACTCCTTTAGTTAACCAGCTATCTGGTGGTAATCCAGCTTTCATACAGCATTGTGACAAGAATTCTTCTTCACCCCAACCCCATTCTACTGGCACTTGAGGTAAAAGTAAACCTTTGTAGTAACCCTTCTCTATTATTAAGCCGTCTTCGCCAACCTTGATTTTTTTCAAGTAATCCTTCGGATTATCAACTTGGACTATTTCAGGTGGTGTAAGAACGCTAACCTCAAAAACAATTTTGCCCATTTCATTCAAACTCATTGGTTCAAAGCGAGGATCTTGAGTTGAGGCGCTTATTGCTGAATCAATCACTGCTTCCACAAGTGGACTAGTGGGATACGGGTAACCTATGCATCCCCTGAGGCTTTTACCTTTTTTCTGTATGATGCTTATAGTGACAAAAACTCCACATTTCTCAAAAAGCTTTTTCGGTGTATCTTTGAGAGGTTTAACTGTTTCACCCTTCTCAAGATAATTTCTAACGGTTTTCCTTACAATCTTTACTAAGAATTTTCCTTCATCATCGCTTAATTCAAACGACATAATAATGCCTTCTTATTCAGCATTAAAAACTATATACAAAACTGAAATTAAAAGTTAAAAAGAAATTAAGAAATTTTTAGAATTTAACGGAATCTTCCGTTACGCCTTCCTTAGTAATTATAAGGAAATCTATTCCGTCACCGCTCATGGCGTCTCTGCTGATGGCTGACTTTATGGCTCTTATGACAAGCTCTTTTGCATCTTTTATCTTGATGTGCTCTTTGTAACCTTCTTCGATTACACCTATGGCTGTTTCTGTTCCTGTGCCAACTGCTGCGTATTTGTCTGGAATCAAAGAACCTAAAACGTCAAGGACATAAAGTGTTGCGCCGTCTTCATCTAATCCACCCACAATTGTTTGCGTATATAATGGTGCGTATCGGCGGTTGAATAGGATGTTTGCCATAAGTTTTGCAGCGGCTTTAACGCTGATTTTTCTGCCAACATCCATGCTGAACAGTTTTGCTTGAGCTTCTACTTCTCGTGCAAGGATCTGCATGTCACCAATAAGTCCTGCACAAGCAACACCAATTTGATCAGTTACTTTGAATACTTTTTTGCCGCCTCTACTCATTATAAAGGAGCCATATGTTACTCTTTTTTCTGAAGCTAAGATAACTCCATCTGCGCATACAACGCCCACTGTGGTGGCGCCCGGCATCCATGCCATGCCCTGTTGAGCTTGTTGACCTTGGGCTTGCTGCTGTGTTTGCTCTTGCGGCATAAGATGAATTTGTGGAATTTTCGGTAATGATGGTAATTGTGGTCCATAACCTTCCATAATTTTTTCGCCTTTTCCCGATGTTATACACAAGACAATCTATTAAGGTTACTTATAACCATTTTATTGGACACCTGTTGAATGCGTCGTAACAAATTAAACCATCAACTAACATCAAATGTTAAAACTTCAGTTATCCGTATGGTTTACGCTCAAAAAGATTGAATTCAGAAAGGTTTTTCCATTAGTGACTGACTAACTGGTAAAGGATAACTAATGATTCAAGTATACGCCCAAAAAATAAATAGTACCTGGTTCGCGTTGGCATGTTCTGACCAACAAATCTTTAGTACATCTTTCGGGGAAACAGAACAAAAAGCCCTCAGCAGTATACTTGATAATCTTCCATTCAATATTCCCTTCCAAGTTCTTCTGAAACCAACAGAATATGCAAAATCAGTCTTCAATCTTATGGAAAATATCTTTGAAGGCAAAGACTCCGATTTAAACCTCAACATCGTCACAGAAAAAATGCCGAAATACACGAAACGTGTGTTAAAAGCAACCCTGCAGATTCCAATTGGTTACGTTACCTCTTACGGCTCCCTTGCCAAAGCTGTCGGTGGAGGTCCAAGAGCAGTTGGAAATATAATGGCTGGCAACGTTTTTGCACCAATTGTTCCCTGTCACAGAGTTGTCAAATCTGATTTCACACTTGGCGGTTATGGTAGTGGATTAAAAGTGAAATATCAGCTTTTGATTAAGGAAAAAAGAGGCTTCTCCACGCCTATCGAGGTACATCTTGATGATGGCATGATGCAAGTGTTTCCTGTTGAGTTTGCCCTAAAAGATGCTTGTTACCTGTAATTATGTATAGAAGCAATAAGCACTTAAGGCTGAAACGTTTAAAATAATAGGTAACGTTTTTGAGGTCAACTTTATGGCAAAATTCAGATGTATCGTATGCAACTATGTTTACGACGAAGTTAAAGAAGGCAAAAAATTTAGTGATTTACCAAAAGAATGGGTTTGCCCAATTTGTGGAGCACCAAAGTCAGCGTTTGTTTTATTAACTGATAAACCTGAACCACAGATTGCCGAGAAAAAAGTTGAACATACAGTTTCAGATGTACTAATCAATCAGATTGCCGAATGGGGCGTCAAATACGTTTTTGGCATACCTGGAACATCAACACTTGGAATAGTAGACGCGATACGCAAAACCGATGGAAAAGTAAAATATTTCCAAGTGCGCCATGAAGAAACTGCAGCATTTATGGCTTCTGCATATGGCAAATTAACTGGACACGTAGCGGCTTGTCTTGGAATTTCAGGTCCAGGTGCAACAAACCTTGTAACAGGCCTATATGATGCCCAATTAGATCACGCCCCAGTTTTGGCATTAACAGGCATGGTTCCAAGAAAGCAAATTGGCAGAGGCGCCATACAGGAAATTGATCAACACACATTTTTTGAGCCATTAAGTGTATACAACAAAACTCTAATGACAGAAGACCAAACAACTGCACTTGCAACATTAGCAATCAAATATGCCCTTTTGGACCAAGGCGTAGCACATATAGGCATCCCCAACGATGTCCAGAAGCTACCTTACGAAGCAGAAATATTACCGTTTGAAGGTAGAATGCCAAACCTTGCCTTTGGACAAGAAGATTGGGTTGTTGAGAAAGCCGCAAAAGTAATTGATGCTGCACAAAGACCAGTAATTTTAGCTGGTTTTGGCTCTAGAGGTCAGGGAACAAAACTATTGAGTTTAGCTTCAAAAATAAATGCACCTATTCTTTCCACTTTTCGTGCTAAAGGTGTTGTAGATGATCGTGAATCACTCTACGTTGGCTGTCACGGAGGCGTTGGCTCCACCGCAGCAGGAACGCTCATGGAGAAAGCAGACTTGCTAATCGCAATTGGTTCATCCTTCTCGGATTTATCACAAATCCCAAAAAAACGTACTGTTCAGATAGATATCAACCCTTTAATGATTGCGCGACGATACCCAGTTGAAGTCGGATTATTAGGCAATAGCGCAATACTGATCTCCAAGTTAACCAAAAAAGTACAGCAAAAACAAAACACTCAATACCTCATCGAAATCGCACAGTTAAAACAGGCATGGCTGAACCAGCTTGAAAAAGAAGCAGACGCAACCTCAAAACCGATTCGACCTCAATACTTAATCAAAGTTCTAAACCAAAAAATTGCCGATGACGCAGTGATTTCACTTGATGTTGGAGAAAATTGCTGGTGGTTCGGCCGCAACTTCCAAATGAAAAAAACCCAGAAGATGATTATGAGTGGGACATTAGCAACTATGGGGTTTGGTTTACCAGGCGCATTGGCTGCAGCTTTAGCCTATCCTGAACGTCAAATTGTTTGTTTGACAGGCGATGGCGGCTTAACAATGGTTTTAGGCGACTTCTTAACGGCGCTTAAGTACAATCTACCTGTTAAAGTGTTTGTAATGAATAACAAACATTTAGGCATGATTATGCAGGAACAGAAAGTTGAAGGATACGAAGGCTGGCAGACAGACCTGTATGACTACAATTTTGCAGATTTCGCCAAAACAACTGGAGGAATAGGAATTAAAGTGACTGAACCATCAGAGGTACCTGATGCAGTGGATCAGGCGCTTGCCTCAAACAAAGCTACAATAGTAGATGTTGATGTAGATCCACGAAGATTTCTACAGTAAAAGAAAAAAGAACAGAACTTCAACAGTGTGCTTTAAGCTCATAAATCTTTTTCTTTTTTTTACACCTAAAAAATGAGTTACTACTTTTAGTCTTTATTGGAATTAAAGCATTAATTTATAAACTGTAAGAGGCACAAAAAGTAGTTTATGCACAGAGAAAGCATAAAACTTGGCGGCATACTTAGCAATGATAAAAAATAAAATACAACTAACGAATAAAGGCTCTGAATCTACACGAAAGGCACGAACTCTAGCCTTAGACAGTTACGAAGCCGCCTTGAACACGGTTAAACCAGATAAACTAATCAAATCAAACATTGTATTACAAAGTCCATTTCTTAAAGTTGATAATTTATCATTTGATTTGCGAACTTTTAAAAATATTTATGTCGTAGGCGGAGGAAAAGCAAGCGGTGAAATGGCGGCAGCATTAGAACACATTTTAGGTAAATGGATCAAGAAGGGTATAGTTAATGTTCCCAGAGGCAGTGCGCCAAGAACAGAAATTATTACA
Organism: uncultured Candidatus Bathyarchaeia archaeon; assembly: GCA_964640475.1. Taxonomy (GTDB): domain Archaea; phylum Thermoproteota; class Bathyarchaeia; order Bathyarchaeales; family Bathycorpusculaceae; genus Bathycorpusculum. Next base: position 10,107 of record CAZXGX010000006.1, on the reverse strand, counting down.
CTAAATCAAGCAAGTCATCCAATACCCAATCAATCAGGTGTTGAAGGAACTAAAAAAATGCTAAAAATCGCTGAGCAAGCCACACAAGACGATCTCTTAATTTGCCTAATTTCTGGCGGCGGCTCAAGTCTTATGCCTCTACCAAGAGAAGAATTAACATTAAAAGATAAACAGGAGCTAACACAAAAACTACTAAAAAGCGGTGCGAGCATAAGCGAAATTAACACAGTAAGAAAGCACCTGTCAGCCTTCAAGGGTGGATTTTTAGCCAAAAAAGCATACCCTGCAACTATTCTAAACCTGATAATTTCAGATGTCGTAGGTGATAAACTCGGCGATATAGCTTCTGGACCAACAGTACCTGACAACTCAACTTTTGTTGATGCACAAAACGTTTTAATAAAATATAAAATTTGGGACAGCACACCATTATCAGTTCAAACGATTCTCAAGCAAGGGCAACAAGGCAAAATCGCAGAAACACCAAAACCAGACGAAGAATTCTTCAAAAAAGTCCACAATGTAATATTGGCAAACAACCAATCAGTCTGTCTTGCCGTAAAAAAATATTTTGAAGCACAAGGAATCGAAACACACCTTTTAACTGCTGCTCTTGAAGGAGAAGCACGCCAAGTTGGTGCTATGCTTGCAGAAAAAATGCGTTGCGTCTCTTCTTCTATTAAGCCAACCTGTTTTATCGCAGGTGGAGAAACTACGGTTACTGTTTTGGGGAAAGGTGTTGGAGGGAGAAATCAAGAACTAGCATTGGCTGTAGCTATTCAACTTAAGAATTTTCAGGGATTCGTTTTTGCTTCTTTGAGTACTGATGGGGTGGATGGTCCTACAGACGCTGCAGGAGCAATAGTTGATGGTAATACGTTGAATCGGGCAGAGATGTTGGGGTTAAACTCTGTACACTTCTTGATGGAAAATAATTCTCATAGGTTCTTTTCAATTCTTGACGATTTAGTTATTACTGGAAGAACAGGAACCAACGTTAATGATATTGCTATTATGATAATTTATTAGTCTTGATTGAATTAATGCTCAAAAATTTTTGAAATAAAACTTTTAATCTCTTCCTGGAAAGACCTTAAAGTATTTGTGTATTCGCTGCCTTCTGGAGTGAGAGTGTAGACGCGTCGCCCAGATGAATCCAGTTTTCCCATTATTAATCCATAATGCTCTAAGGAGTATAGTAATCTATACACTGTTTTTGAACTAAGTCTGATCCTGAATTTAGCTTGGTTTTCTTTAATAATGTCGTATCCACTGAGTGCTTTGCTTTTTTCCAGTTTAAACAGGATTATGAAACTTAGGTGTTTCTTTAGCATGTTAGTTTGAAACTCACGTAACCTATATTGTTTGTTTTCCATGTTTCTTTTATATTCAAACATTAATGTCAAATTGTTACGTGCCCTACCTTGTTGCCAATTTGAGCACTGATAAAAGAGTCTTTTTGAGCTATCTTCGTTAACGATTTTGTTATTTCTTGATTACGTTTTTGATTGAGGGTTTTTTAAAGATGGCTTTGAAATCTATGTTTAACTTTTATAGTGTCTTGTTATTGGCATTTTATCGCTCCCCAATGTAGTAATACAATTTAAGCTTTTTCCTGAATTAATTACAAGGTTTAGGTATAATTGTTATCAGTAATGTCTTCGGGTTTGGAATATTTCTTTTTAAAATGAATTATGTTTGTTTTTACTTCAGCTTCTTGAATTAGAATAAACTGTGGTGGTTTGGCTTTTCTATTGTTGATTGTTATGAAACTCTTAAATATGACGCGTGGCATATTATTTATTACTTGCTAACGTGGTTGGCAAAACAAATGAAAAAAATTTTAACATTAACCATAATCGCAACAGTATTACTGAGTATAGCATGTTACTTGCAGCTTCCAAAAGCAGAAGCAACAGACATCCAACTAACAGTAAGTGGTCTAGTGGATAATCCATTAAACCTAACTTTAGCCGACTTACAAGCCTTGCCAACGACATCAATTTATGCAGCTATAATTTGTGTTGATGCCCCCAGTGTTGTATTAGAAGAAGGCAACTGGACTGGTGTTAGAATTCAAACACTACTTGAAACTGCTGCAATCCAATCTGGGGCAGTAAAAATTGGGTTTTTCGCAGAAGATGGCTACTCAACTGATTTAACACTTCAAGTAGCTAATGAGAGTGGCGTTATTTTAGCTTATGAAAAAGATGGGCAATCCTTAGGCGGATTACGTTTAGTAATTCCTGGTAGATGGGGGTACAAGTGGATAAATCAAGTTTCCAATGTTCAGGTTTTAGATTACGATTATTTGGGTTTCTGGGAAAGTAGAGGGTATTCTGATAGTGCTTTAATTTCTGATGGTCCACAGGGTCCTTCTGGACCAAACTTTAATCCACCCGCGACGCCGCCAACAATTTCTTCAACGCCTACTCCAAGCAAGCCGTCTTCTACTTTGGATCCTCAAGAAACGCAGTTGCCCCAATCCACAAATTCATCTATAGGCGTTGAACCGCAACCCACTTCTACGGAAGGAAAAATTGAAAATGCGTTTTCATTGAACAGCGTTTACGTTACTGTGGCTGCGATTGTTATTCTGTCTGTTGCTATAGTGTTGATTGTTCAAAGAAAAGCTAAACGTCAGGCTTAATTCCTGTTTTTTCCTTGTTTTTCTTTAATGGCAGCTAATTTTCCGCCTGCTTTAATTTGGGTTTTTTCTTGTTCACTTAATCTTAATTCAACTTTGATTTCTTTGCTATTTGTTTTGTTTTTCACGGTTAGTGTTTCAGTCAGGTCTTTAATTTCTATTTCTAACATGTCGCCTTGTGAGATGTTATTGTAGTCTTGTTTTGAGGCAAATGTCAACGGTAAGATTCCAAAGTTTACAAGGTTAGCCATATGAATTCTAGCAAACGACTTCGCAATGACGGCTTTTACTCCCAAGTACTTCGGTGCCAATGCCGCATGTTCTCTTGATGAGCCTTGTCCATAGTTTTCGCCGCCAACAATAAAGCCCCCTTGCTTCTGGCTTGCGCGTTGAGCAAAAGATGCATCTACTCTGCAGAAGAGGTATTTGCTGATTTCAGGAATGTTACTTCGAAGAGACATAATATCAGTACCGCCTGGTAGAATGTCGTCTGTTGTGATGTTGTCGCCTACTTTTAGCAGGACTTCTCCAATTATTTGTGGTGGGGTTGGTTGGAACTGGGGTAGCGGTTTAATGTTTGGTCCCATGATTACTTTAGCTTTCGGATTTACAGTTGGAGGAATAAACATTGCATCACTTAGAAGGAATTTTTCTGGCATACTGATTTGTGGATATTTGCCGAGTTTTCTTGGATCAATGATTTTACCTGTTAATGCTGCTGCTACGGCAGTTTCTGGGCTAACAAGATAGACTTTGGCGTCTATTGTGCCAGAGCGACCTTTAAAGTTGCGGTTAAACGTGCGTAAGGATACGCCTTCACTTGTTGGTGCTTGACCAATACCAATGCATGGTCCACAAGCGTTTTCGAGTATTCTTGCACCTGACTGAATCAAAGGCTCAAGCTCGCCACTGACTGCAAGGTTTTCCATTGCTTGTCTTGAGCCTGCAGAGACTGTTAAGCTGACGTTATCATGGACCTTTTTCCCCTTTAGAAGTGCGGAGACGATTTTTAGGTCTCTAAGTGAAGAATTTGTGCAGCTGCCAATGCAAACCTGATCCACTGGTGTACCTTCAAGTTCGCTGACTGGTTTTACGTTATCGGGGCTATGAGGTAATGCAATTAATGGCTCAACTTTACCTAAATCGATGTCTAAAACCTCATCATAGACTGTTCCTTGGTCTGCTTCAAGCATAGACCACTGATTATTTCGTCCTTGTCCAGATAGAAAAAGCCTTGTCACTTCGTCAGAGGGAAAAATTGAGGTTGTAGCACCGGTTTCGGTTCCCATGTTAGTAATTGTTCCCCGTTCAGGAACAGTTAGGGTTTTAACTCCTGAACCGAAATACTCCAGAACCTTGTTGACTCCACCTTTAACTGTTAGTTTCCTTAAAACCTCAAGAATAACATCTTTGGCAGAAACAAAAGGCGTCAATTTACCTGTAAGTTTTATTCCTAACACGTCTGGCATTTCCAGGAAGAACGGTTCGCCAGCCATTGCTGCTGCAACATCTAGGCCCCCGGCGCCTATAGCAATCATCCCCATTCCACCTGCTGTTGGTGTATGGCTGTCACTGCCAAGAAGGGTTAAGCCTGGTTGGGCAAAGCGTTCCAAGTAAAGCTGGTGGCAGATGCCATTGCCGGGTCTGGAGAAAACGATTCCGTATTTAGTTGCTACACTCTGCAAGTATCGGTGATCGTCAGCGTTTCTGAAATCATTCTGAAGCATATTATGGTCAACAAAACTGAGGCTCAATTGTGTTTTCACTTGAGGGATGCCCATGGCTTCAAACTCAAGATACGCCATTGTTCCAGTTGAATCCTGTGTTAGTGTGTGGTCGATTTTTAAGCCGATTTCTTCGCCTTTGTTCATTTTGCCACTAGTTAAGTGTGCAGTGATGATTTTTTCTGTAATATTTTTAGCCATGTTTTATCCCTTGGTTAAAGTAAGTTTAAGTGATTATTGAAGCAAAGTTAAGGGATTCAGAAATTTAAGGTTCACGTAGAAGAAAAAGCGTTTAATGGGTGAAAGATCATAATGAACACTGCGAGGATATACTTTGCAGTTCAAAAATAGAATTCAGGAAATTTCTAAAACTAATAATTCACGGCTTGTTTTAGCTTTAGACTTTCCGTTCCAAAACATAGGCGATCGTAATCAATTAGCTTTGAAAGCTGAGCGCCTTTTAGAAGAAGTTTACCCTTATTTATGTGCAGTAAAAATTAACAATCACCTGCTTTTACCTCTTGGTTTATTCGACGGGATTAAACAGCTCATAGAAAAGATACATAAAAAAGGTCTAGTTGCGATTATGGATGCTAAAGTCAACGATATCGGCGCAACAAATCAAGTCATATCAGAGTACTACTATGCTGCTGGTTTTGATGCAATAATTGCTAATCCCTTTATCGGATGGGAGGATGGCTTAAAACCCATTATTGAAGTTTCAAAGCGACTGGAACGTGGAGTAATTCTGCTAGCTTACATGAGCCATAAGGGTGCAATTGAAGGTTATGGTCAAACAATAATTGATCCCACTACAGGTATCTCCATGCCACAATACCTCTCTTTTGCCAATAAAGCGTTAAAATGGGGTGTGGATGGAGTTGTCGTAGGTGCAACCGTGCCTGAAAAAATAAAAGAAATCAGTCGAGTCTTGGGCAAAAATGTGCCGATTTATTCGCCTGGTGTTGGTGCACAAGGTGGAAGTGCAGAAGTTGCGCTTAGAGCGGGCTCAAATTATTTAATTGTTGGAAGAGAAATTGTTTCTTCGGAAAATGCAGCTAAAGTTGCATGTAAACTTAGGGATTCAATAATTGGAGTTTAAGCGGTTTATCTGCCGCGTTTGTTTTCCCATAATTCTTTCTTTAGCAGGTCACGTACTGATGAGCGGATGACGCTGCTTCTGCTTGGATACATGTTTGCTCGTACTAATTCATCTAAGCCTTCGAGATAGGCTTCTGGTAATAGGACAGTTACAAGTTTCATTTAGTATATTCCCTCAACCTTATGTTATGCTTATAACATGCCTCAAATATAAAATTTGGCGCTAACAAGTAAAATTTAGAGAAGGTCTTTTGTGTTTCTAAGAGTTTTCATTGCGTTATTGAATGCTTTAGGCATATCATCCACGTAGACGGATTGCCGTTTTATGCCTTCTTGTACTGCGCCGGCAGCTAGCAAGGCTGTTCCAAGAGCGTCACTTACGAATGGTTCAGGAAAAACCAGTAATGCTAATCCTGCTTGTATGAGCAGCGGTTTTCGTCCATGTTTCCAAAGATTCTTAGTTTCATTAGTTTTTGCCCCTACAGATTTCAGCGAGTTAGATATTTCTACGCGTTCTTTAGTCATAACTGTTAGTTCTTTTACTGATTTAGTTAAGGCTCTGAATTCTTCAGTCTTCATTCTTTTTTCTCCTGTAGGTTTTATTTACCTGTCAGTTTAAAGAGAAAAGCTTATTCCCTCAAAAAGACCATGCAGGTTAAGTGACGACTTACAAAAAAGGCTTGTTTTTGGTGGTTAGATTATAAATTTTAAGCTTCACCAAAGCTTGATTTAATCACAATTAGTTAAATGTAAGCAGTCAAACACTATGTTGAAATTAGGTTGGATATTTATAACAGTAATCTTCAGGGGTTGGAAAAACATTTCTTACCCGTTCTGTGCGTTTTCGTCCAGCCATTTTTTCTTGAGATTTAAGAAAATCTTGACCTTTACTGAATTTTTCAACTTCTTCGTCTTCACGTTTGCGTTCAACTTGGATGCAGTCATCTATCATACAATTCAACACACAGGCACCACAATAAACGCATAAATCTTCAATGATTCCAACTTCTCCTGAACCCCAGTATAAAGCGTTGGTGGGGCAAACTTTTATGCACTTTTTGCATTCTACGCCTGCACATGTGTACTTGTTTATTTTGATCTTGCCTTCTTTAAAAAGCTCTTTGACTCCTGTTGGAGCTAACAATTTTTCTCTGCGCTTTTTCTTTTCAGTTTCTTCCGTACCTTCAGAAAGTAAACCAAATATGTCAAAGGAAGAAGCTGAATCTTGAGGCATTGCCAATCATCGTTTCTTTTATTGTTTAAGCCTATAACTATCATGAATTATAAGTAATTATCTTAGGTAAAAGACGTAGAGTTACATGAGATAAAGATAGTTTTGCCTAGAATTTTTTTAGTGCAGTGTGCGTTTTCTAAGAGCAATGAAATTTTCTGTTAGAAGGAGTATTTCCGTTTAGAGTGGGCTTTCTTCATCGCAGAGCTCTGCGCAACGTTTCTTCGCGTAGTTCCAAGCTGAGAAAAAACATGTTTTATCGCTAGAAACAATGAAAGGGTCTTCTCCGAATCCAGTGTATCCTACATATAGCTCCTTGAAGCTCATCCCTTTCTTGTATCCTTTTTCAAGGAATTCATCGACAATCTTTTTACATGCAACAATAGCTTCCTCGCAGGAATCAAATTCCCCCAGCTTGTATCGCTCACTTTCATCCATGAAGTGGAAATTGTCATCTACATAAACTTCATATTTTTTCGATTGCGTATTTTTCTTTGGGTCTTGCGTTTTTTTCCCTCATTTGTTAGCAACTAATCTTAACTCCCACTTTTCAGGATAATAAATTAAAGATGGTTTGTGAATTAAAATTTTATTAGTACATAATACCAAAATTAGTTGTCTTAAGTGAAAAGGTAGAATTACGTTAAAAATAATACTTTTTTGGCTTTTATTAAATACCTATTTCATCAAGGTGCAAAACCTTAAAAAGAAAATTGACTAAATAAACTTTGGAGGAGAAGGAAATATGGATTTTGTTTCATTAATAATACAAATTGTAGTTGCTGCTGTAGTGCTAGGCCCTATTCTGTGGATAGTTGGAAAATGGCTTGTAGGCAAAGAAAAAGCGAAACTTACTGACGGAATGTGGATTGGAGTCTTAGGTGTAGTGATTGGTGCTGTCATTGGCTTCTTGCTCAGTGGTATACTTGGAACAATTCTTGGAACATTGATAATGATAGTTGTTTGGCTGTTATTGATTAAACACTTTTTTGACTGCGGAATTCTAAAAGCGTTACTTATAGCTATAATTGCAGGCATAATCTACTGGGTCGTATCAATAATACTGTCAATAATATTAGTTATCATTGGCTTATCAGCACTACCCTCTATGTGGTAGCAATTAAATTTTTAACCATTTTTTCTTTTTTTTCAATGCAAGGATTAGCTTGTTTGAGAAGGTTTGCTTTGTTTTTCTGTTCAGCACTTATACACAAAACCTTATCGATTAAGATAATTAAAAAATAGCATCTGTATTATTATAGCGGGAGCGCTAAATGTGTTGTGATGTCATTTTTGTCTGCAAAATCTGCTTCTCACAATTTAGGAATTCTTCTTCGCAGGGTTGTTAACTCCAGTACGCTAATTGATATATTGTCTTTCTCAAAAACACTCAAATTAGAAATCGATGTATTGGAACGCTAAAGCGAGATTGGAGAGGATATACGATAGTTAGAAGATCAATACTTGATAAAATTTATCGTGAAATGTTGAGCATACGGTATAGGCTTGACGATCTGGAAAAGAACGTTTCAAATTGGAATCCCAAACCCTTAGAAATATCTGATGGAAAACTTTTGTTACTGCCTGATCATTTGAGAAGAACATACATAACAGTTGCTTCTAAAGGTGAATGTGATGCAACAATTGTTTCCAACCTTACAGGACGTTGTCGTGCAGTTGAAAGTAACTACCTAAATCAATTATCCCGAATGGGGTGGTTGAACAAGCGTAGACTTTCCAAGACTATTAGTTTTAGATTGGTGCCTGAGGTTTTGGCTGAGGAGATAACTGTTCCTAGAAAAAAACGTTTGAATAATTAGAGTGTTTTCTTAACTCTTCTTTATTATTCTAGAAAATAGAAAGTTTAGGATTTTTTAGTTAGTTGTCTAGACGCTTTTTTGTTTTCTTTTAAGTCTTCTCTTGCTGTTAGCCATAGTATTTCAAAATATTCTTGAATTAATGCTATAAGACTTTGATTGTTGGTCCACAATGCTGGAGAACCTGCCAAATCCGATTTAGGGTCTATAATGATGAAGAGTTCTTTTTTATCGTAGATTCCGAAAACAGTTTTTGGAAGATGTGAAATAAATCTTACTTGAAAAGGCGGGTAAATTTTCCAAAGCGTTTTTCCATACTTGCCCCCTTCTTGAGATGGTGGTTTTTCTACAATAAAACGGTAATTAACCTTTCTATCTGATGCGCCTTGAGCATTATCAATAAAAGCATTACCTATTCCATGCATGAATCTCTTCCAAGTTATTACAGTGTCAACGGTTTTTTGTGCGTTGTTAATAGCCTGTCGTAGTCTATTTATTACAGCTTCTTTTTCTGGAATTAAAATAAAATGGCTATCATTTACTTCTGTGTCTACATTTTGGTTTTTTTTATTAATAGAATCAAGAAGTAATTCAGTTTCTTTTCTGATTTTTTCGTATTCTGCTTGTTTATTTTTTAGTAGTACTTTGGCTCCTTCATCAATTGGTAGGGCTTTATATTTAACTGGTGTTTGCAGTATCTTCTCTACTAGACCGAGTTCGTAAAGTTGAGCTAGAGTTCTATACACATCTGGTCGGGCGACGTTAGAATATTTTGCTATTGTGGTTATTTTTGAAATTCCAAATTTTGCAAGTGTTAAATAGACTTTAGCTTGGATTATTGTTAAACCTAAACTAGTTAATGTTTGAATTTCTGAAGCTTCAACTGCTATTGTCACTTTGTTCTCTCCTGCAATTGACTTCTTTTGATATAATTATTGGTTGTATGGTGTGTACAACAATTTTCTCTTTTAAGTTATTCTGCTCCAAATGAAGATAAGTAATATTAAAAGCCAAATTTTGCAAAATAATAGTTTAAAAACGAAAAATTTTTGCGAGATAGCTTCTAGAGGTCCCCTCGTATTATGTGTGATAGTTCGTGTTGTATAATTTCTTCTAAGGAGTGATAGTGTTTTTTTCTAATCAAGATAACGTATCTTGTTTCAGAGGTTGGGTCATTATTGAACACACAGGCATCCGTGCCTTGAGTTGATAGTAACCGACCCCACTCTTTTATTTCACGTTTTGCGTCCTCTTGGCATTTGTGTCTTTCAATATTTTTGTTAAAATCTTCATCGTTAAGTATAAGCGCAGTAATTTTTGGGAATGGTTTGTCTGTTAGCTTTTTCCATATTATGGCAAGTTGTTTTTTCGGTATGCGTTTAGCTTTTACCTTTAATCCTTCAACTGCAACCATTAAGACCACCTATAGTTGCTCATTATATGTATTGATTGAACTAAAGTTTTTTTTAAGCTCTAGAATTTTGTTTTTATTTATTTTAATTTAAAAGTGTTTTTAATGGTTTTAGTATTTATTGAATATGAAGTTTCTTTGTTTGTTGGTTTGTTTTTGTTCTATTTGTTGTTGGC
>CAZXGX010000005.1:0-41108 GCA_964640475.1 uncultured Candidatus Bathyarchaeia archaeon | reverse complement strand
ACAACTAAGAGAACAAAAACAAACCAACATTTGCTTTCCAGTTACTTTAGTAAACTATTGGACGAACTACTCATATAACATATGTTTCTTGAATTGTAACCAAACCATTGTCCCCTACAATCCGTTTAAGTTCAGGTAAAAGCGGTTCAAGCTTCTCTTGCGAATCCACCACTTCAATAATTAATGGCATATTAACTTGAACACCCTCAAAATGCAACGTTGATTTCCCACGTTTACCAAAACCATCAACTCCCGTCCAAACAGTTGCACCAGAAATCCCTGCTTTCTTCAAGTAATCAAGAATTAAAGCTTCAAGACGTTTTCCACTAACTTGATCATTCTTCTTTATTCTAATGGTTAGGTCCCACATTTTCATTTTCAACGCATAAACCTCTCCATAACCAAATCAGCTACTGTTCTGCCGCCAAATATAGCTCCCAACGATAATCCAATATTCGCTAAAATATTAAGCGCAAATAGGCTAAAACGGTTACTGTCAAACAAGTTACTTGTTTCTAGAGCAAAAGAGGACATTGTAGTAAATGAACCACAGAAACCAACTGCTATGAGCAAAGTGTATCTTGAGTCAAAATTAAGTGCTGGAGACATAACTGAAAAGAAGCCTAAGATAAAACTTCCCAACACATTAACTATCAACACATTAACTGGTAAACCATAAAGTAACATTGGAGATTCAACAAGTCGATATCGTAGGTAAGCCCCAACCACTGCACCAACAGCTAACAACGCAAACTCAATCAATCTCATTCCAACAAACCTAAGTTTGTTTTATAGCAATTAAGCTAACCCTATATATTACCTCTTTCCATAGTCTCAAATGGATTACCAAAATGGCTGCCCAAAACCCTGATGTATGTGTAGCTGGCCACTTCTCTGTAGATTCAATTATACTACCCTCAAGAAGCCAGCCCTTTACAATTCTTGGCGGAGCAGTTGCCTATACGTCCTTTGCCATAAAACATCTAGGCGCAAACGCCTCAATTATTTCACGAGTCGGTGAAGACTTCCCCGAAGCTTTCCTTTGGTGGCTAACCCAAGAAGGCATCGACATCTCAAACGTTGTCCGATACAATGAGGAAAAAAACACACGATTTGAACTAGCATACAACCAAGACCTAACAGAAAGAACTTTAACATTAAAAAATAAAGGCATCCCAATTGATCCAATAAATCTACCCAGTAACTTAACCGCTAAAGCAATTCACATCGCACCAATCGCAAATGAAATTTCATATGAAGTAATTGAACGCCTAAAAAGCTGCACAGAAATCTTATCCCTTGACCCCCAAGGGTTACTGCGTAAATTCGACGAAAACGGTGCCGTTCTAAGAAATTCAGAAGTGGATAAACGCGTTTTTAACCTCGTGAACATTTACAAGTCATCCCGAGACGAAATCTATACCTTAACAGGACAAACCGAACTTGAACCTGCAATAAAAGCAGTACATGATTTCGGTGTAGAAACAATTATTGTAACAATGGGTGCAAAAGGCTCAATACTTTCAGTTGAAGGCACGCAATACAATATAGTTGCCTGCCCCCCAAAAGTTTTAGTTGATCCAACTGGTGCAGGAGACGCTTTCATTGGAGGATTTTTAACCGAATATTTACATGATAAAGACTCTTTATGGTGTGCCGCTGTAGGTTCCGCAGCAGCATCATTTGTAGTTGAAGGCATAGGTTCAACATATTTTGGTAAAAAAGAAGAGATTTATCAAAGAGCGACAGAATTGTATGAAAAGGAACTTAAGCAATAAATGTACCTGTACGTAGTAAATCCAAAGAGAGGCGCGTAATTATGGGACGCATAGATAAAGGTGAAAAATGCAACATTTCAGGTTGCGGAAAAGAAGCTGAACGTTCAATTTCAGCTGAAAAAGTTAGAGCTGCCGGATTGAAAGTTGGCGACGAAAAACATGCTTACCTATGTAAAGAGCATTATAAAGAATATAAGAAGAAAAGCAAGAAAGATAAGCAGATTGACAGATGGCGTTTTGGATAAACAGGAGCATTAGATCTACATGCGAATTTTACAATTACACTCCAACTTTATTGATTATAAACCAGTAGAAAAAGAAATCAACCTAGCCGAAGAGGCCGAAAAAAAAGAGGTTCGCGTAGAAGAAGTTGTTGTTCTCTTCACGGCAATCGAAGAAGGCGACAACTCTGACATGGCACAGAAAGCCATCAACGACGTACGTGCATTCCTCGGAAAATTAAAAGTAAACAAGATCCTCATCTACCCCTTTGCTCACCTAAGCAGTAAGCTTTCTCAACCCTCAGAAGCACTAAAAATTATAAAAGCCATGGAAGAATATGCTAAAACAAAGGGAATAGAAACACATAGAGCACCCTTTGGCTGGAATAAACAATTTACAATTTCAATTAAAGGTCATCCACTTGCTGAGCAAGCACGGGCTTATGTCCCAGTACAAGCTGAACCAGAAATAAAAGATGCTAGTGCATCAAAGAAAGAAGAAGAACCAGTCTCAGCAGCATTAAAAGCTGAAGACACAATGAAATCCTACTGGCACATACTACAAACTGACGGTTCACTTGCGCCTATTGAAGAATATAAATTCCAAAGAAACGAAATAAACCTTAGAAAGTTTTCACAATACGAAATTAAAAAGACACGTGCAGTTACCGCTATGCCTCCACACGTGCCTTTAATGAAAAGACTAGAAATAGCTGATTATGAGCCAGGCAGTGACCCAGGTAATATCCGATGGTACCCAAAAGGGCGCATGATCAAATCACTCCTTGAGCAGTATGTTTCAGCTAGAGTCGCGACCTATGGTGGCATGGAAGTTGAAACACCCTTAATGTACGATTTCAACCACCCAAGCCTTTCCAGTTACCTTAACCGTTTTCCAGCACGTCAGTACGTACTAAAATCCGAAGACAAAGAACTCTTCCTACGCTTTGCAGCATGCTTTGGGCAATTCCTCATGGCACATGATGCACAATTCAGCTACAAACAAATGCCTGTTAAACTCTACGAGTTAACCCGCTACAGCTTCCGAAGAGAGAAAAGCGGAGAAGTTGTTGGACTCAAACGTTTACGTGCATTTACTATGCCTGATTGTCATGCATTCTGTGTTGACCTTGAGCAAGCTAAAAAAGAGTGCATGATACGCTTTGATCTTTGCATTGACGTCTTAGCCAACATTGGCCTAGCGAAAGAAGACTATGAAATCGCTATGCGCTTTACCAAAGACTTCTACGCGCAAAACAAAGAATTCATTACTGGTTTAGTACAAAAATTTGGCAAACCAATCCTAGCTGAAGTTTGGAATGAACGCTTCTTCTACTTCGCATTGAAATGGGACCTCAATTTTGTAGACAACCAAGACAAAGCTGCAGCTTTGAGTACGGATCAGATCGACGTTGAAAACGCCAAACGTTATGAAATCACCTTTGTAGATGAGAAAGGCGAAAAACAGTATCCGCTTATCTTGCACTGCAGCCCAAGTGGCGCAATCGAACGAGACATTTATGCGTTACTTGAGAAAGCCTATCGTGAACAGATGACTGGGAAAGCTCCAATGCTACCATTATGGCTTTCACCCACGCAAGTCAGATTGATTCCAATATCAGACAAGTTCCTCGACAAGGTTGAGGAATTAGGAAAACAATTTACTTCACACTGTATACGAGTAGACATCGATGACTCATCATCAACACTTCAGAAGAAGATTCGTGAAGCTGAACAGGAATGGATTCCCTATATAATCGTTGTAGGTGAAAAAGAAGTTGAATCCGGCGCACTCTCAGTTAGAGACCGCGAACAGAAAGGTAAACAAGAAAATATGACTACCGAGCAATTAATCGCTAAAATATCAGAGAAAATCGTCGGCAAACCCTACAAGTCACTTCCATTGCCAATGCACCTGTCCAAGCGTCCACAATTCCACGGTTAATAAAACAAGTGTAAATGAAACATACATATCACTATCATAAACTATATCAAACATTTGAACAATATGAAGCACCACTCCAAGAAGATGAAAACAAATGACCAATGAACTTCAAATCTACATAGATGGAGAATTCTATCCTAAATCACAGGCAAAAATCTCAGTCTATGACCACGGCTTCCTTTACGGCGATGGCGTTTTCGAAGGAATCCGTGCATACAACGGCGTTGTCTTCAAACTTAAAGAGCATGTTGACCGCCTATACCGTTCAGCACACGCCATAATGTTAAACATACCCATGACAAGGGAAGAAATGATAAAAGCCGTAGTAGAAACACTACGAAAAAACAAAATGAAAGACTCCTACATCCGCTTGATCGTATCAAGAGGAATCGGCGACCTAGGCTTAGACCCACGTAAATGCATAAAACCAACAACCATCATAATAACAGACACTATCAACATTAAAGCAGGCAACGCAAAAGAAACAGGTATAACAACAATGTTTAGCTGGGTTAGAAGAAACCCAGTGGATGCAACAACACATGAAGTGAAATCACTCAACTACCTAAACAGCATTCTAGCTAAAATCGAAGCAAACAACAACGACGTTGACGAAGCCATGTGCTTAGAAAACAATGGCTACATCGCTGAAGGCGTCGGCGAAAACGTGTTTATCGTCAAAAACGGTGAACTCTTCAGCCCACCCACCTCAACAGGTGCACTTGCAGGCATCACCGCCGAAACCGTTGTTAATATAGCTGCAAAACTTGGCATAAAAGTCACCATAACGAACCTAACACCATTCATGTTATTCACTGCAGATGAAGCATTCTTCACAGGCACTGCAATGGAAATGGCTCCAATCCGAGAAGTTAACAAACGCCAAATCGGCAACGGCAAACCTGGACCAGTCACAAAGAAGTTAATGTCTGAATTTCAGAAAGTAATCACTGATCCAACACAGGGCACAAAAATCTAAAAAAGATTTAGCCAAAGCCTACATGGCTGTGGCTTTGCTTTTCTTCTTTATTTTTCATAAATCCTTCCATTGCATCAAAGGCTTTTTCAAGCTCTTCAATGGGTGGTAAGAAAACTATTCGCGCATGGTCCTTACCATAAACTGGGTCAAATCCTGATCCATTCACGATTAAAACGCCTGTCTCCTTTAAGAGCTGCACAACAAATTCCATATCGTTTTTCCATCGTTTACCAATATCATGAATTTTTGGGAATATGTAGAATGCACCCTCGGGGATGCTTGTGGTTATGCCTTCGATTTCGTTTAAGCGTTTATACGAATAATCTCGGCGCTGTTTTAGTTTCTCAACAATACCCTTGACAAAACCCTGTGGACCATTGAGTGCTGCTGCCCCTGCAATTTGGACGGGAGTGTTAGCACACAAACGGATACGACATTGCTTCTCGACACCTAACCGTAGGTCATCAAGGACTTTGCCTTCACCTTTAAAGTACATGTAGCCAAGACGCCAGCCTGTCATCTGGTAGACTTTAGAGAATCCATTTAAACCTACAACAGGTACATCTTTTGAGAGGTATGAAGTGCTGACAAATGGCTTCTCATAAGTTAATTGATCATAGATTTCGTCTGAGAGTATAGGGAGGTTATGCTCGCCAGCAACATCAATTATTTCCTGAATCATTTTAGCACTATAAACTGAGCCTGTAGGATTGTTTGGGTTTGTAACCACGATTGCGCGTGTTTTAGGCGAAATTTTACTGCGCAAGTCATCGATGTTTGGTATCCATCCTTCCTTTTCTATTGTTTCGTAAGCGACTGGTGTGCCTTCAAAGAATTTTGTGTAAGAAATATAAGGTGGATATGTGGGACCTGGGAAGAGAATCTCATCGTCTTTCTCAACGAGCGCTGCAAGAATCATCTGTATTCCTTCAGAGATCCCTTCAGTAATCAACACTTTATCAGCCGTGATATCTACCTTATTTACTCGTTTCTCTTTCTTTGCGATAGCCTCTCTGAGTTCGATTCTTCCTTCAGAGGGGGAATAATAATTGTCATCTTGATCTATTGCCTTGCACAAGGCATCTTTCACATATTGGGGCGTCTTAAAGTCAAATGCAGCTGGATCACCGATGTTTAGGTAGTAGATTTTTTTACCTTTCTTGATTAGATCTTGAGTATGAACTATAACATCTCGTATTGCATACTCAATGTTGCTTGCCCTATTGGTTACTTTCACGGTCGGCAAAGTTTGTTACCTGTACCCAGAACACTTAGTGAGGAAAAAAATAAAGCTTCCCTAAAAAATAGACTCTAAAAAAGTTAAGAAAAGAAAAAAATAGTCCAGCGGGTCACCGTTTCTAATATGATCGAGCGAAATAAGCTACATCTTTAGCTTTCTGACCGCAATAGACACAGTTGGTTTTTGGTTCTTCTTTCTGGAAGGGTATGACGCGGATGGTTGCACCTGTTTCGTCTTTAATTCTTGTTTCACAGTCAGGATTGCCGCACCACGCAGCTTTAATGAAGCCGCCTTTACTTTTAACTATTTGTTTAAATTCATCATAGTTTTGAACAGTTGTTGTCTTTTCTTGAAGTATTGCTTTTGCTTTTTGTAGCATGTTATCCTGTATTTCCTGTAATAGCTTCTCAACTGTTGCTGAAATATCAGCTTCTTTAACTGGCGTCTTTAGGCATATATCGCGTCTAGCCATAACAACTTGACCATTTTTAAGGTCCCTTGGACCTAATTCGATGCGAATTGGAACACCTTTAAGTTCCCATTGATTAAACTTCCAACCAGGAGTGTACTCTTGACGATCATCAAGAATGACACTGATGCCTTTAGCTTTGAGTATCTCTGCGATTTCCTTAGTTTTTGCTGCAATTGCTTCAGCTTCTTGTCCCTTGAATGGAATTGGAACAATAACAACCTGAACAGGTGCAACTTTGGGAGGCATAACTAAGCCTTTGTCGTCTCCATGAACCATAATCATAGCGCCAATCAGACGTGTTGTGATTCCCCAACTGGTTTGCCAAACATGATGATCCTGCTTGTCTTCTCCAATGTATTTTACATCGAAGACTTTAGCAAAATGTTGGCCTAAGTTGTGACTGGTTCCCATTTGTAATGCTTTTCCATCAGGCATTATTGATTCTAATGCGGTAGTATAGAGTGCACCTGCGAATTTTTCGCTTTCACTCTTAGTACCAATAATAACAGGAATAGCTAGGTAGTTCTCCACGACATCCTTGTACATGTTAAGAGCCCACATTACTTCAGCCTCGCCTTCCTCAGCAGTAGCGTGCGCTGTGTGTCCTTCCTGCCATAGGAACTCGCGTGTGCGTAGGAAAAGTTTGGTGGCTTTGGTTTCCCAGCGTACTATGTTGCACCATTGATTAATTTTAAGAGGCAGGTCTCGCCAACTACGAATCCATTTGCTAAACATAGCATACATGATTGTTTCGCTTGTGGGTCTAACTGCAAGTTTCTCCTCAAGCGGGGTATCTCCTCCTTGAGTAATCCACGCAACTTCTGGAGTGAAACCTTCAAAGTGCTCTGCCTCCTTTTTCAGGAAAGCCTCTGGAATAAACATAGGGAAATACGTGTTTCTGTGACCAGTTGCTTTGATTTTTTGGTTTACAACTTCTTGGATTTTTTCCCAAACAGAGTAGGCGTCTGGGCGAATAATCATGCAGCCTTTAACAGGGGCGTAATCTGCAAGTTCTGCTTTTAAAACTACTTCAACGTACCACTCGCTGAAATCTTGACTTTTCTTTACTGTTACTCCAGTATCTGACATGTGGATTCTCTTCTTTTCCTGTTGTATGCTATTTGTTACATATAAAACCGTAACGGGGCAAATCCCCAAAAACGTAATTTAGTCGAGCTTATTTTGCTCGGTTTAATGTTTCAATAGTAAAATTGTGATGATGGCAACACTGATGATTATTAGAGCTTGATGTGCTTGTGACAACTTTGTTATATATGGACGGTCTCCCAACAACAAATAAAACAAAAATAGATCCTAAAAGAAACTGCTCACAAGGGGGATTGGCACAAAGAAGTGGATATATAGCGAAACAACTAAAACCACAACCGTGATCGCCAACAAGATAAAGTCTCCCTTATGCAGTTTTAGCAGATACAGGTTTGTACGTTTTTTAGTTGCACCCCATGCACGTGACTCCATAGCTTCAGCTAACTCAAGACTTCTGCGAATTGCACTAACAATCAACGGTATAAGCACAGGAACATAGTTTCGTATTCGTTTAAGCAAACCGCCCTTCTCAAGCTCTAAACCACGTGCTTTCTGAGCATCCATAATCGTCTGAGCTTCCTCAGCTAAAACTGGAACAAATCGTACAGCAGTGGTGAAAGCAAATGCAAACTCGTAAGGAACTCTTGTCTGCTCTAAAGCTAGCCCTAAATGGTCAGGTGAAGTGGTTAAGAAGAATACTGAGAAAGATTCAACAAGTACAACAAACCGCATAGTCATCGCAAGAGCGTTTTCAATCTGGAACGCTGCTAAAGTGTAGTTATTTGTGAAATATGTTGTGGCTATGTTGATTACAAAGATGAAGGTTGCCAAGAAAGCGGCTCCTCGTAAGGAACGAATCCATTGCTTTTGAACCCGTGCTAATAGCACAAAGGGAATTTGTAACACGAAAAGCAAGAGTAACGGGATAATTTGAGAAAAAGCGATTGCAGCGATAAAAATGGCTATGACATAGATGAATTTCATTCTTGGATCCAGATTATGAATTGGAGAGTAAACCTTGCGGAATTTTAAGCCATCAAAAACGCTCATTGTTGTCTCTCCTTAGCCTTTTTTAGAAGGATATCTTTGGCTTCGTAAATGTCAATAACATCATTTGATAAACCCAGAGGCGCCAACTTATTGAAGACTTGCGCTATCTGCGGCAGTACAATTGATGATTCCTCAAGTAATTGCTTATTCGTGAGAATGTCTTGTGCTATACCGTCAGCAACAAGCTTTCCATTACGCATCAACAATACACGTGGATTACACTCAGCTACAAACTCAACATCATGCGTTACCATAACAACAGTTTTCTTTTGAGTCTGCAACTGTAAAATAAACTGCCGTAGCTTCTCCTTCTGATCATGATCCTGACCAATAGTTGGTTCATCAAGAATCAAGGTTTCTGGATCCCAAGCCAAAACCGAAGCCAATGCAACACGCTTACGTTCTCCACCGCTTAGTAGAAAAGGCGAAGTCGTGCGATACTGAGTTAAAGACAACAGATTTAAAGCCCAGGTTATTCGTTTCTCAATAGTTTCTTTATCGAAACCAAAATTTTTTAACGCAAACGCGATTTCTTCTTCCACTGTTTCACTAAATAATTGATGATCAGGATTTTGAAATACGAAACCAACATTACGTGCAAGTGCTGCCACACTAGTTTTGGTCGTTTCCACACCGTCTACACGAACTGTGCCTGATGAGGGTTTTAGCAGTCCGTTGAAGTGTTTGATAAAGGTAGTTTTTCCAGCGCCGTTTTGTCCCATGATGGCTATGAATTCGCCGTTGTTTATCGTAAGCGAGATGCCTTTTAGGGCTTCTACATTGTTAGGATACGAGAAATGAATGTCCTCAATAGTAATCACTGTTTCCCTAACGCCTCCAAAAGCTCTTCCGCTAGCTCATCTGAAGATAGTGGTGTTTTGTCACCTATTTCTAAACCTTCTTTCTTAAGCATCTTGTAAAGCAGTGTTGCTTTAGGAATACCAACGCCGATGAGACGAGTCTCATCTGAATAGAGGATGTCGCGTGGATTGCCCTCTAGACAAATTTTGCCTTCATCCATGACGACAAGGTGGTCTGTATATTTAGCGGTTAAATCCAGCCTGTGCTCAACTAAAATAACGGTGATACCCTGTTCCTTGTTAAGTTTGTTAATTACTTCAAAGATTTTCTCAGCACTTAGAGGATCAAGAAATGATGTTGGTTCATCTAAGACAATGATTTCAGGTTGCATCGCCAACACAGAGGCAATTGCCACCCGCTGCTGTTGGCCACCTGAAACTTCATGAGGCGATCGTTCACGTAAATCATAAATGCCTGCTAAATTGAGTGCCCAATCAACACGTTTACGCATTTCTTCCCGTGGCATTCCCAAGTTTTCCAGTCCGAAAGCTACATCTTTTTCAACTGAAAGCGCGAAGAGTTGGTTTTCTGGATTCTGAAAGACTAGACCTACATGTTTAGCCATGTCGTATGTTTGATGTTTACTTATATCTTCCCCAGATACGGTGACTTGACCTTTCATCTCACCTTGATAAAAATGAGGTACCAAACCATTGAAGCATCGGCACAAGGTGGTTTTTCCGCATCCACTTGGACCGGTAATTAAAACAAATTCGCCTTTCTCTATTTTTAGAGAGACATCACTTATAGACGCCCTAGTTGCTCCAGGATAAGTATACGAGAGGTTACTTATTTCAATTATCGCCATCGTACTTGTGCCTGCTAGTCTTAAGCGTGAACAAGGCTTCATTTAAGCGTAGCTACGCATTTTCGCGTATTTTCGCTTTTAGAAGCTTAAGGCATTGTTTCAATGCGTCTTTAATCTCACCTTTCGCATTCACTCCAGCTGCCATTGCGTGACCACCACCAACACCTTGCAGGAACTCGCCTAAGAAAATAGCTATGTCTTTTCCTAAATGCACCTTAGCCTTCTCAGAGAAATCTCGAGAACAACGTAGACTAACTTCCAATTTGTCTCCTTTTTTACCTGCGACAGCTGCCATATGTGCACCTAAATCAACCAGTGCCTTTGCTGCCGAAGCTTCGTAAGCGCTCACATGTGAGAGCGCGATTATCCATTCATCCACTTTTACTATCTTTGCTCTTTTACAGGCTTTAAGCTTGGCTAAGCGTTCAGAGTTATCAATTGGTGTCTGGAACAAAGCCAAAGTTTTTTGAACGTCCACACCAACATCCACTAAACCTGCTGCAATTTTAATTGTCTGTGAATCTGCTAAAGCAAAATGGCGTGTATCAAAAGCTATACCGATAAGCAATGCTTTAGCTTCAATTGGAGTTAATGGAATATTGGCTTCTTTATACATTTCATATATTATTTCGCATGTTGCAGCTGCTTGTTCATTAACAATACAAAGTTTGCAAATTTTTACAGTATCTGCAATAAGGGTGTGATGATCAATAACTACCAAGGGTGCTTTAGATTGTTTTAGACGATCCACCACCTCATCTAACTGCTCAATCGTGTTTGTATCTATCAGAAAAATTACGTTTGCTGACTCGATATTTGGTTTCATATTAATTGTTATCGGCAAATTATCAAGAATCAATTTTGAAGGTTTGTTGATACCTTGAGGTGCCCCAATTTCAACTACTATATCAGGCATTTGTCTTTTTATTAAATTTTGAAACGCATAAGCTGAACAAATTGCGTCAGCATCCGCACTACGGTGACAAAGGAGCAAAACAAATGTTGCTTCATGCTCTTTTAATATTTGGACTATTTTAGTTAGGCTCATTTTAGTTTTCTCAAAAAGTTTTCGCTTGCTTTATGTGCTTCAGCCACTGCTTCTTTAACCAATGCTTCTGCATTAATATCCTTAGAGTTTGCGGCTAAAACAAGATTTACTTCAACTGTTAAATTAACAGGTTTTATACCTTCCGCTTCTACACTGATGTCTAATCGATCAATCTGCTTAGGACTTACCTTTAAAGTAATGTATTTTCTTGCTGCGTTCTCGGCGGTTGAACACAAAATCTCGATTTGTTCGGTAGTCAGCTCAGGCAAACCAAGCTCTACCAAACATTTTCACCTAAAAATAAGAAAAGTTACTGTTGACCAGTTGCTACTGGGTTAATGTCTTCTTGAAGTTTTGTTTGTGTTTCTTTGACCTGGCTGCGTATGCGTTCTTCCTGCTTTGCGATTACTGTGCTGCGTGTGACGAGTAAGTCTTTGCGTTCGTTTAAATCAGTTGTAACTTTGGCTTTTTCAGACTTCACAAGGAGTGAACCAATTGCCTTGTAAATTATGGCGTCGTCAGCTGTTTTTGCCATTTCAGCTAAAGTTTGTTCTACTTCGCTTTTCTCCATTTCAACCTGCTGTTTCTGAGCTAAAATGGATTGCAGTGTTTGCTGTAGCTGTTGGAGTCTTAGTAGTCTTTCTTGAACGTTAGGTGGTAATCTTGAAATTTCATCACTCAAACTTAATCCTTCCGTTACCAGCAATAAGCGTGACTATTAATTAAGTATTTCCAACTCTTTTTTTCTACTCTAATAATTAATGTTTGATAAACTTTGGACAATAATATAGATTGTTAAAAGCATGTTTTTGTATGTTGGATCTTTTTTATTCTCTTAGTTGTTGGCATGAAGCCCCTTGTACACAACAACTTCCAAAGGGTTGTGTTTAAGGCTGCTTTTCTTGTTTAGCTAATGCTACAGTTTACAGGCTGATTGTGCAAGTTGTCACTAGTAATTTGAGCTTTAAATAATGTGCTTTTTCTTGGTTATATCTAGCATAGAAAGTAGCATTTTTAATTTGGATGGTAGGGCTTTTGTGGTTTTTAGGTATGGATTAACAACACATATACCTTATTAAGACTTAATACACCGTTTACTTGTTGAACAGTAACCAACTACAGGCAGGAGGCAACGGTGGATTAAAAAGCCAAGAGAAGCAGAAGCACTAGACACTACGTTACAATCTCAAGCGCAAGCTATAATCAGCGCCGAAGCCAAAAAACCCACTGTTTTCCAAGAAGTCTACCCCCTCCAAGAACCTTACGTTTATGCTGCAATTGTGCGAGAAAAAGACACTCAGAAGATTCGTTACGAAATTATCGAGCCAACCCTGCAGCCAAATGAGGCATACCTGCTTAATGAAATTAAGACCATCCTTATGGAAGAGTTAAATGTAAACTTCAAGGATGTTGGCTCTAAAGAAAAAGCCGAAGCCTACCTAAAAGAGAAAATTAAAGAAACCGTGAAAAAATATCATCTTAAAATTGCTCAAGAAGCAGTAGATAAACTGTCATATTATGTTGTTCGCGATTTTATCGGCTACGGCAAGATTGACCCGTTAATGAAGGATCCAATGATAGAAGACATATCCACAGACGGGGTAAACATTCCAATTTACATTTGGCACAGGTTATATGAGTCCTTGCCAACAAACATCCAATTTAGCGGCGCTCAAGAACTGGACAGCTTTGTTATTCGCCTTGCCTATTTGGCAGGTAAAAACATCTCTGTTGCAGCGCCGATTCTTGATGCTTCACTTCCAGAAGGCAGTCGTATACAGCTAACATATGGTAAGGAAGTTACTAAACGAGGTTCAACTTTCACGATTAGACGCTTTAAAGCTGATCCGCTTACAATTTCAGATTTGATTAATTTCAAGACTATTAGCGCTGAAATGGCGGCTTACTTATGGTACTTGATTGAAAACCGTTCTTCAGTGATGGTTGCAGGTGGTGTAGCCAGTGGAAAAACAACCATACTCAACTGTCTCTCCATGTTCATCAAGCCTGAAATGAAGATAGTTAGCGTTGAAGATACCCAAGAATTAAATTTGCCTCATGAAAACTGGATTCCATCCGTTGTCCGAGCAGGCTTTAAAGTTGACGAGAAGCAAACTAGCACAATCACACTTTATGATTTATTGAAAGCTGCGGTGCGACAGAGACCTGATTACATTATTGTTGGCGAAGTAAGGGGCGATGAGGCATACACGCTGTTTCAAGCTATGGCAACTGGGCATCTTGGAATGTGCACAATTCACGCTGAATCTGTTGAATCTGTCATTCGAAGACTTGAATCTGAACCTATGAATATTCCAAAATCACTTGTCGCTATGACTAATGTAGTTCTCGTTATGGAGCGTAGTGAAATTAGTGGTAGACCTGCACGACGCGTTGGTGTTGCCGCTGAAATTCAAGGGTTAGATAGCAAAACAAATGAAGTAACAACAAAAGAAGTATTCAATTATGATACTAAATCAGATAATTTCACATATCTGGGTCCAAGCGGACTCTTAGAAAAGAAAGCTAAGAAGGCTGGCTTAGCAGAGTTTGATTTGCATCGAGAATTGATGGCTAGAAGAATAGTGCTTGAGTGGATGGCACAAAAGGGTGTCCGCAAATACAGCGACGTTGCTAACGTTATAAGAGAATACTATGCTAATCCAAACAGAGTTTTCCAGAAGGCAAGGATGGGTATACAATGACTGGAGTGAAGGATAAACTAAAGTCTTTCAATGAGAAACTCCAAGCGTTCAAACTTAAGTCTAAACCCAAAGATGAAAATAAAAAGAGCAAGCCACAAAATCAGCTTGAAAACACAACATCCATAGCTTACGGATTGATCGGCCATAAAACGGGCAAATTTATGCCTCTTTTTGAGGATTTAGACCACAATATTGAGCGTTCAGGATTAAAAATTAATTTTAAAGCTTATGTAAGTTTGACACTTTTCGCTTCATTATTTATTGCTTTACCAATCATGATTGCTTTGCCGTTAGTGTTGTTTTTTGTTTTTAGTTTACCGTTGACGTCGGTTCTTCTATTCGGAGTCGGTGGCGCCATGATCACGTGGGTAGCAGCGATTATTGCATTTTATGCATATCCAATTTATCTTGCCGACAAACGCAAACGTGAACTAGATGACGAAATGCCCTTTTTAACTGGCTACATGTCAATTCTTGCAAGCGCAGGCGTAGCACCCGAACGTATGTTTTACTCGATAGCCTCTCTTGATTCACCCTTAACGGCATCATTTGAAGCTAAAGAGATTGCTCGAGACATCAACCTGTTTGGTAAAGATATTATTTCAGCATTAGAAAAAACATCTAGCAGAACACCCTCAGAAAAATTTCAAGAGATACTTGAAGGGGTAATATCAACAATTCACACTGGAGGAGACCTAGGAGGTTTCCTTCGTGCAAAGTTTAGAACAGCAATGCGACTGAAACGATTAAACTTAAAGAGGTTTTCCGACAACTTGTCAATACTCTCAGAACTTTATGTAGCCATATTGTTAACTGGTCCACTATTATTAGCCATAATGGTGTCGGTTATGTCGGTTATGGGCGGCGGAACTGTAGGAATATTCTCACCAGAAGCAATTTTGAGTTTACTAACCTACATTGGCATTCCAGTATGCGGATTAATCTTCCTAGTCATCCTTGATTCAGTGGCTCCAAAATGGTAAAGGAACAACAAAATGCCGAAAATACCCATTAGAACAAAGAAGCTTACGGTAATAGTGTCGGTTTGTATAGCTATAGCGCTGTCTATTGTCGGTGTCTTTATGTTTGGTGTCGGAGCAGTTGATGACATGGTGTTTGCAGGTTTTATTATTGCGGCAGTCCCCTATGCAGTTTTGGATTATATAGATTTTAAATGGCGTAAAAGTGTTGACGCTCAGTTGCCTGAGCTTTTTAGAAGCATTGTTCAAGCGCAGGATACAGGTATGACTTTACCTCAAGCTTTGGAGGAAGCGGCAAAAAGGGATTATGGTCCATTAACTGGCGAATTGAAGAAGATGACTACTCAGATTTCGTGGGGAGCTAGTTTTGAAGAGGCGCTTTTGGCGTTTGGCAAGCGTGTGGGAACGGTTTTAACTTTGAGAACAGTGCCCATGATCATTGAAGCGAGTCGTTCTGGGGGACATGTGGAGAAGGTCTTTGATCCAATGGGTAAATTTATCCAAACTACACTGCTAATTGAGAAAGAACGTAAAAACCAAACCAAACCCTACATCGCAATAATCTATATTGCATTATTCGTTTTCCTATTCACTGTAGCGATTCTTTTCAAAACCTTTTTTACAGGTGCAGACGGGATATCTTTATTCTCTACATCAGAAGGCGCCTTGAGTAATCTAAAACAGATTTTCCTACATTTGACGCTTATTCAAGGCTTCTTTGGTGGCTTAGTGGCTGGAAAAATGGGTGAAGGCCACATTAGTTCGGGCTTAAAGCACAGTATTCTAATGATGTTGATGGGGTATTTAACGATAGGATTCTTTTTATGAGGTGAAAACAGAATGAAAATACTAAAACGATTGATGCACGATAAAAGGGCGCTTTCGGCGGTGCTCAGCCACCTTTTACTCACGGTTGTCGCTGTCGCAATTATGTCAATAGCCACCTCAGCGACCTATGTAATAACTACAGATCTTAGAGAGAACATGGCAGAGCGAGTAACCATAGAGGATATTTGGTTTAATTCAGCAAGCGACACATTAGATGTTTATCTCTATAATGTCGGAAAAGTTGACATTCAGGTTGAGGCAGTCTACATTGATCATGTTTCTCAAGACTTTAAAGGACCATATAATTTGAAAGTAAACGAAAACGAGTGGTTAATAATTCCTTTTGAATGGAAATCAGGCAATATTTATTCATTAGATATTGTAACAAGCAGAGGAACACACATTGAAACCAGTTATAAGGCACCTTAGAAGCGACAAACGCGGCATAAGCACAGTAATAGTCGTAATGCTAAGCCTAGCTCTGCTAGTTACAGTAGTAGGCAACATGGTAATATGGAGTTACCAAATGAATGAGCTTGACATGAAAAGAATCCAAGAAAACATCACTTTAAAGAACGCTACACAAACCAAGAGTGGCTTGACTCTTGAAATAAAGAATAATGGTCCAGAAGGAGTTCAGATAATAGCGTTGTGGATAATTGATTCCGAAAACCATGAACGCCACTCGGTAGACCTGTTTGTAAACTCTGGTGAAACCGCCTCGTTTACGCTTGCAGATATTAAGCTGCCAGACAGTTATACTCTTGTCAGAATTGTCACTGAAAAGGGAAATACAGCGGTTTTTTCGGCGATTTAGTTTGAGTTCATTTTTTCTCTAAGAGATTCAACTGCTTCTTCAGGAGTTTTAGCTTCTATAGCGCGGATACTATAGAGTTCAGCCATTTTCTTGGCGTTATCATTTATTTTTGGAATTGCGATTAGGTAAGCTTTTTCTGGCGAGACATCAAAAATTTTAGCGAATAACGCAATGATTGGTTGCTCAGAAACGGTAGATTCTGCAACTGCTATATCAATGACAATTTTGTTGGAAGAATTAGTATTGGTTGCTACTACGTCAAAAGTGTGGTTAGCTCCTGATTTACCTTTAATTACTGCGGAGCTTTCAACGCTATAGTCTTTTTTAGATAAGAATTCTCCTATCGCTGAGGATAGGAACCAGTTTATCGATGATTCAGCTTTAATGTTAGCCTTTAAAGTGTATGAGTAAATGTCGTTTATTGCGACTTCTTCAAAAGTGGAAACTTGATGGCAGTCTCTACAGAAGTGTTCAGCGACTGGAATATCAAAGCTTTTGTTACAGTCTTTGCAACTGCACCAAACACCAGCTTTACGGTAATCAACATCAATTTGTTTTAGTTCTTTATTACATTTTGGACAGGTTAACTTACCATCTTTGGTAAATTTTGATTCTATATCCATATAGCCGCATTTAACATGCTCGATAAGCGCACTTTTTTGGATATTGAAAGATTTGCAGAAAGGACAACAATATCGAAAATTAATGCTTGTTGAAGTACAATTTGGGCAGGATAATGTTTTATCAAAAGTTTTTCTTTCGAGAATACCTGCCTCATAAAGTTTAGTTAGGAAAGGTTTAACTCTAGACGGATCGCCCAAGATCTCTTCAACAACAGGGTACCTGTAACCAATTGACACAGAATAAACAGGCTCTAAAGTGGTTAATTTACCTTGAACGAATTTACTCAGTAATGTATGCACATTTGAATCGGCGTAAATTGACATTGATAAATTTTTTCCGCTCTGCGCCATTTTTCAAACCATTTTTTTTATTTGATTCATTGGATGACTGAGCTTATTTCTCAGGGATATGTGCAATATTTGTTATATAAGATGGTTTTAAGCCTTTCTTTAGCGAGATTTGTGAAAGATGTAAAGAGATGGATTTTTCCCACAAATAGATGTTTATGCAAAATGTGTGTTGCTGTGTAAACGAGTGCATTTCTAGGTTTAACTGCTCCTTGTTACTGAAAAGATAATTTCTGAAATATAGCTATTGAGAATTAGTAATCTACATTCAAACTAAGCAGTTTGTATGAAAAAGCTATATTTCTAAACCTTAATCATAACGAATTAAGGTATTTTGATGACAGAGCAAACCCGATTTGGCCCAGCAGGTGTCCCAGCCACATTCAAGCTTCTCAAGGCAAAAATGCAGGATGTACCAGGTTTACTCAGAGAAGAAGGTCTTGATGCATTTGAGTATCAAGCTGTAAGGTGGGGGGCTGTACCACAGATTAAACAGGAAGAAGCTAAAAAACTGGGCGCTGAAGCAAAAAAATATGATGTACGCTTAAGCATGCATGGCTCCTACTTCATCAATTTAACGGGTAAAAAAGAAGTGGTAGATGCAAGCAAAGAGCGGTTAATCGGTTGTGCAACTGCTGCTGACTGGATGGAAGCCTACGTCATGGTTTTCCATACGGGTTTTTATGGCAAAGTTGAAAAAAGCTTTGCTTTTAAAAATTGCATTCAAGCCTTAAAAGAAGTTAGCGAAAACATGAAAAGTCTAGGCTTGAAAGTAAAACTGGGGCCTGAAACAATGGGTAGAAAGTTTCAGGTCGGTAGTTTAGATGAGATAATGACGATTTGCCAAGAAGTAGAAAACACACAATTAGTTGTTGATTGGGGGCATTTACACGCCAGAAACTTGGGCGCGTTTAAAAAAGTTGAGGACATGAGAAGCATCGCAGAAAAAATTGAGATGACACTTGGAACTGAAGCACTTAGAAATATGCATTGTCACTTCTCAAAAATCGAGTTTAATAGCCAAGGCGAAAGAAAGCATCATATGCTGGATGAGATGAGGTATGGTCCAGAGTTTGATATGTTAGCACAGGTTATCAGGGATTTTGGTATGCACCCGACGATGATTTGCGAGTCACCGCTTCTGGATATTGATGCTATGAAAATGCGGGATACACTAAAGCAGGTACTAGAAGGCAAAGCAAGCAACAATCCTCAACAAAAGCTTAACTTTTGAAAACTCTTGTGCGTTTTCCAACTTCAGGTGCTTACCTAGTTAAATAATAATTAACACATAAGCTTTTACAAACATAATAGACCTTTCAGCTAATATAACACCACAAAAAACCATCAGGCAAGTGTTGAGATTATAAATAAGTGTGTATAGTCTCCGAGAGCATAAAAGTTATAATGAAAGAAGTTGAAGCCTTGCTGTTGTAAAGTCTTAAATTTAGAAACCGCCGAGTTAGGTTTTAAGGTTATTTGTTATGTCTTCATCCGTTAAAAACCTGGATGGCGCAAAAATTGTTAACGTAACTCCAGACACTCTTGCCGATTACGGCATTTGCGGCTATAAGGATGTTAAGAAGCAGTTAGAGTTGCGACGTAAAATTGATTGGTTTAGAGAATATTATCCGAAGGGTTTGCGGATTAAAGTTGTTGTACCTGAAAAAGGCGGCTATCAGGGCATGGTTGAGTATATTCCTGGGCGGTATGCTCACAGGCCAGTTGACGCTGAAGGGTACATGTTTATCCACTGCATCTTTGTGGGTTTTAAAAAAGAGTTTAAGGGAAAAGGTTACGGTTCAGCTCTGCTTGACCAGTGCATTAAAGAAGCAAAGGATTTGGATATGAAGGGTGTTGCGGTTGTTACCCGTAAAGGATCTTTTATGGCAAAAAAAGACATTTTTCTTAAAAAAGGCTTTGTCGTAGTTGATAATGCTGAACCAGATTTTGAATTACTTGTCTTAAAATTCGATTTAAAGGTAATTAATCCTAAATTCAAGGACATGTCCTTAGAAAAATATGTAAAGGGACTAACCATTATTCGTTCGCCCCAATGTCCCTATTCAGTGAAAAATGTTGACGCTATCATGAAAACTGCCGAAAAAATGGGCATTAAAGCTAACCTTGTTGACCTTAAAGACGCTGAATCAGCTCAAAAGACGCCTTGCGCGTTTGGAACCTTCTGTATCATTTATAACGGAAAAATACTAAGTCACCACCCTATCAGCAACGGTCGTTTTGAGAATATTATGAAAAAAATCAAATAGTCTAGACGCTTTTTTTGTTTGGATTACTTGTTTGGTTCGATATGTTTTTTATGTAATATCTGTATGCTATATTTTGGAAGCGGGATTTTGGTTAAACTCAAGGGATTTCAGAAATTAACCAACATTGATGAAGCGCTACAAAGTTGGTTTACAGCTTTACAGTTAAAGAAGCCTAAACAGGTCACGGTAAAACTTGAGGAGTCTTTTAGTCGTGTTTTAGCCAAGGATATCGTTGCTGAGTCTAGTTTGCCTCGTTTTGATAAATCAGCGATGGATGGTTACGCATTGAGGTTTGAGGATTCTTTTGGTGCTTCACAATTTAAACCCGCAGTTCTTAAGCTTATAGAAGTTGATGAAGTAGGTTCTAAAGAGGCAAAGCAGATTTGGACAGGTCAACCCATTCCTAAAGGTGCCAATGCTGTAATTATGATTGAAGAAACCAAACGTAAAAATAATGAAGTTGAAATCTGGAGCCAAATGGCTCCTGGAGAGAACGTTGCCAAAAGAGGCGAAGACGTAAACAAAGGTTACCTTGTTGCTAAAGCAGGTACTCGACTAAATCCATATCATATAGCATTAGCAGCTGCATTAGGCTATAGCAGTCTTGAGGTTTATGTTAAACCAAAAATTGCTATATTATCAACAGGCAACGAAATAGTTGAAGTGGGTGTAAAACCTGCAGAAAACCAAATTATTAATTCCAATAAAATTATGCTTTTAGCCATGTGTAAGGAATTGGGCGCAGAAACAATTGATTGTGGCATAATAAAAGACGACCTCGACGGGATAACAAACAAGATTGAGGAAGCTCTGCAGACTGCTGACGCTTTAATTACTACTGGCGGTACAAGCGTCGGTGAATTAGATCTAGTGCCAGATGCAATAAACAAAAGCGGCAAACCAGGCGTAATAGCGCATGGATTAGCGTTGCGACCAGCAATGCCTACTGGTGTTGCAGTTTTAGAAGGCAAACCAGTGATGATTTTGTCAGGTAATCCTGTTGCGGCGGTTATCGGATTTGAAGTGTTTGGCAGACCAGCTATATCTAAAATGCTTGGATTGAACAGGACAGAGTCGAGACCAACAGTGAAGGCAGTTATGACACGTAAAGTCTCAACTGTATTGGGAAAGAAGACCTACGTTCGCGTTCTCGTAAAAGTTAAAAACGGCGAATTCTTTGCTGAACCAGTTAGTGCAAAAGGTCCGGGAGCTATATCAACTATGACACAGAGTAACGGTTTTGTGATTGTCTCCGAAAACCGTGAAGGCTTAATTGAAGGCGAAACTGTATTGGTTCAAATGTTTGCTCCTTTAGAGGTTGAACAGTAATGTTTAGAAAACTTATGACACTTGACGAAGCAAAACAGGTTATTGACCAATATTTCAAGCCTACACCATTAGGTGATGAAGACGTTGCATTACTGGAAGCATATAATCGTGTGCTTAAGGAAAATGTTGTTTCAAAACTTGACATTCCACCGTTTAACCGATCCACGGTTGACGGTTACGCTGTTAATGCTGAGGACACCTTTGGTGCTGACGAGAACCAACCTGTCAGGTTAAAAATAACTGGTGCAGTTAACGTTGGAGAGCAACCAAACTTAGCTCTTGGTAAAAGTGAAGCCTTTGAGATTGTTACAGGCGCACCACTTCCTGAGGGAGCGAACGCTGTTGTCATGATTGAGGATACCGAGAGAGAAAATGATCTTTTGCAGGTTTATGTTGCAGTAACTTCAAACGAGAATGTAATGAAAAAAGGCTCGGACATTAGAATAGGTGAAACAGTGCTTAACGCTGGCCAGGTTCTAGGCGCTTCAGAAATTGGGGTTTTAGCAGCTTTAGGATTAACTAAAGCTAAAGCGTTTAAGCCGCCAATCGTTGCAGTTATTTCTACAGGCGGAGAAGTTACTGAGCCGGGTAAACCGTTGCCGCCTGGAAAAATCTATGACATCAACGCTTACAGCCTGAGCACCGCAGTGATTGAATGTGGAGGAAAACCTGTATTTTTTGGTGTTGTTCCAGACGATAAAGCTGCTTTGACTAGAGCACTTTCAACTGCGGTTGTTTCAGCTGATATTGTAATTACTTCAGGCGGAGTATCAGTTGGCCCCAAAGATTTCACTCCACAAATAGTGGATTCACTTGGCAAACCAGGATTGATCGTCTATGGCATTGCAATTAAACCTGGAAAACCTACAACAGTAGCTTTCATAGGTGATAAACCAGTCTTCTCGCTGCCGGGGCATCCCGCAGCTGCACTGTTGAATTTCTTTTTGTTGGTTAGACCAATTATTCAGCGTTTATCAGGTAGAACGCCAAGTGAGGTTAGGTCAATTAAAGCTTTTGCGGGTGCAAGAATGTTTTCTGCAAAAGGTAGACGAACATTTGTTATGGTGCAATTAGTACTTGATCCAGAAACTTGCCGTTTAATTGCTGAGCCAGTAGAAAGTGGCGCTTCCGGTGCAATTACAACTTTAGCTAAGGCTGACGGGTTTGTTGAGGTACCTGAAAATCAACAGTTTATAGATGGTGATGAAGAAGTGAGTGTTAAACTGTTTCGAAACGTTTAGTTGAAGCTTGGTTTTCGCCAGAGCCCAAGAAACAATGTCGCGATTAGTGCAAAAGTAAAGTACGTAGCCAAACTTGCAGTTACAAGCAGGTTGCTAAGACCTATAGAAAGTATAGTTGATAGTGAGAAGGCAGCTATTACAACAAATAGTACTGCAGCAAACCACATAACCCAGCTTTTCTTGGTCAACAAAGTGACTGCCGTTATAAAACTCAAGACACCAACTAAAACTAAGTGCGGTGCAAAGTTAGAGAAGGGTAATAGAGCAAAAAGCATAACACCTGAAATGATATAAAAGACAATACATAGTAATTCTGCACGGCTTGCGGCTTTAAATTTGGATTCTAATGTCACGTTATTCGCCTTTACCTAAACCTGTATGCTTCAATTTATAAATTTACCCTAATTAGCCTGAGCGAAAGAGTTTAGAGTAGCCCAGCGAAATACCAAACTGCAGAGGCATGAAGTAGAAACATGACGTATCTTGAACTCTTCACTTCACAAACTAACGTTTTTAGTGGCATCCAAAAATCGTTTGAGGATGCAAAATACGTGATTTTTGGAGTCCCATTTGACGGTACAAGCACTTATCGTACTGGGGCACGTTTTGGACCAAACGCTATTCGTCAGGCTTCCTTAAACATTGAAACCTACAGTTTTCGAAGCGGCATGGACATTGAGGATTTAGCCCTATTTGATACAGGCGACTTGCATGTTTCCTCTGATGCGAAGGAAACCAATGACATGGTAAGGTGTGTGGTTGAAGACATTTTAGCAACTGGAAAAATTCCTATTGCTTTGGGAGGTGAGCATACAATAACTTTAGGTATTGCTCAGGGATTAGGGAAAAAAGTTAAGGAGACTGCGTTTGTTAGTTTTGATGCGCATCTTGATTTGCGAGAGGAATTTTTAGGATCAACATATTCGCATACAACGTTTATGCAGATGATTAATGAACAATTAAAGCCGGCAAAAATTTTTGAAGTAGGCACTCGTTCTGCCTGTAAAGACGAAATAGCTTATGCTAAAAAAACAGGTGTTGAGTTTTTCACTTCACAGCAAATCATCAAGCAGGGCTCTGAAGCTGTTCTTGACTTGTTAAAGCAGAAGCTTGCGTCTTATGAGAATGTATACTTGACTGTGGATATGGATGTTTTGGATCCAGCGTTTGCTCCGGCAGTGCAGAATCCTGAGGCTGAAGGAATTACAACAACAGCCTTGATGGATATCGCGTGCGGTTTATGTGATAAACGTGTTGTCGGTTTTGATGTGTTAGAAATTGCGCCAATCTATGATCAAGGAGTCTCAGCAGTTGTTGCAGCAAAAATTGTTTTTGAGATGCTTTGTCAACTAGAAAAGGTGCACAGCAAATAGCCTAATTCTTTATCAGGAAGTTTTAGGCTTAATTCTTATACTCTTTTAAAGTATGTGAATTATGGGTGGCGATTAGCTTGGCTGAAAAGCAGGAGTTAACAGTTTTCACACTTGGGCACTCAACGCGGACACTTGAAGAATTTGTTGAGTTGCTTAAAGTTTACAAAATAACCTTGTTAGTGGATGTGCGTACTGTTCCCCGTAGTAGGCATAATCCGCAGTTTAACAAAGAAACCCTGCCAACTACGCTTAAACAATATGGCATAAAGTACATTCACATGTCTGAAATCGGTGGGCTAAGACACCCAAAACATGACTCAATAAACTTGGCCCTTAAAAACAGCGGCTTCCGAGGTTACGCAGATTATATGCTAACCAAGGAATTTACTGAGAGTCTGCTGAGGCTTATCGCTCTTGCTAAAGAGAACTGTTTAGCCATAATGTGCGCTGAAGCTTTACCTTGGCGTTGCCATCGAAGTCTACTCTCTGACGCTTTAGTTGTTCGGCATGTACGGGTTGAGCATATTATCAGTAAAGAAAGTACCATTATACACAAAGTAAGCGAGACCGCACATGTTGAAGGAACAAGAATCACTTATCCACTGTTTAGTAAGGAGTCACCGCAGAGAAGTTTAAGCGATTTTGGAACAGAGTAAGGGATTAAAAATTTATAATTCAGTATAGGTAGTTGGCGTTTTAATAAAAAATAGAACAAGCTAACGTAAAAATAACTGATTGTAAGAAGGAACCTTTAGGTGATTTTTTGCAGTTTTGCTATGAAGAAGCCATTGCATTGATGTAGATGCGGATAAAGCCTCTGACACTGACTTAATCCACGAAGCCCCGGCAACCCAATTTTTGGCTCAATATCCACTAAGCTGAAGTCTGGATGCTCTTTTAGGAAACGCTCAATTATCATTTCGTTTTCTTCAACAGTTATACTACAAGTTGAGTAGGTGAGGTAACCTTTTTGAGCGACTTTTTCGGCGCAGTTGTTTATCATTTGCCACTGTACGCCCGCCATTTTTTCGATTGATTTTGGGCTTAGTCGCCATTTGGTTGAGGGTTGCTTAGCAAAAACGCCTGTGCTGGTACATGGTGGATCTAAGACAACTAGGTCTGCAGTTACTTCTTGAGTAAATGGCAGTGCCAATCGTGCATCAGCAATTAGTGGTTCAGCGATTTTTACACCCATGTAGTTTACTTCTTGGCTCCAAGTCTTCATTCGACGCTTAGAAAAGTCCACAGATGTTATGCTACCTTGATTTTGCATCAACTGTGCTAAATAGGTTGTTTTGGCTCCGGGAGCAGCGCAAACATCAAGAACTATACTTCCAGGCTTTGGAGCAGCGGTTTCTGCAGCAAAGCAACTAGCTTTATCTTGAGTATAGAACAATCCTTCTTTTGAACTGGGCAATGTTTTCAGTGGTTGCTTTGATCTTATAATTTTGTATGTGAACTTTAAGGATTGAACTTTTTCAAGTTCTACGCCTTCGCCTGCTAATTTTTGCAGTATCTCAGCTTCTGTTGCTTTTAGTGTGTTTAAGCGGATGTATGTTGGGGGTGGAATGTTGCTTCCTTGTAAAAAGGCAATGGCGTCCTCGCCTAGAAGGTTGACGCAGTAGTTAACAAACCAGGTTGGGTAGAAAGTTTCAAGGCTTAGGCGTTCTTCGTCATCGGTAGCTTCCAGAATTGGCTTTATGTCACGTGTTAGTAGAAAACCCAAGTAGGGTTCAACGTCCATTAGTGTTTTCCAGCCGAGAATTGAGCGACCAAGACTTGCGATGCTCAGGGCTTCTTGCATGTTCACTTTGCCCCAGTTTTTAGCTACGCGGGTTTGGTAAACGTAAAGTCTAAGGAATGCTTGTATACCCAGATTAAATTCGCTGATTTTTTTGGGTGCAACGTTAAAGTTGATAAACTTGTCAATCAGGTTTCTTTTGCGTGTGACTTCAACGACTAATCCATATGCGAAACGAATAGCGTTTGGGTTACTTACGCCTAGTTGTTTAATTGTCCGTCCTAAGGCTAAATGTTCACTTAAGCGTTGCATATCCATCCAGCTTAGTGTTTCAATAGCAATTGTCCAAGCGTCCTTTAACAAAGCATAATCACAACCTAAAGTGAATACAACGCCTCTAAATAAGACTTCAAAACTAAACGCTACAATTGCAGGAAGCAATCTCATTTTTCAGTAAGCAAAGATTTTAGTGGGTTCATAACATAGAAGAAGCTTAAGGTAAAATGGGGAATGGGGCAAACTAGAACTTTAGACTCTTTCTGGAAACAAGATACGAAACCAACCAAGCCTGAGCCAGCGAAAGCTGAAGCCAAACCAGAAACAGAGTTAGCGCCACCTTCTGCGCCAATTAAAGAAGAGAAAACATCTGAACCCGTAAAAAAAGAAAGAAAACCACGAACATTCCCACCAACCGCCCCAGCGAACCTGCCACCATCATATTTTGTCTCTGCCTCATACGACGGTCGCCAAAGAAAAGCCGTAATAAAACTATATGAACCCGAATCTGGTGAACTATACTTTTGGTATGACAACACAGGGCATTTGCCTTACTGCTTGACTAACCTGCCTAAGGATAAACTGGAAAAAATCGACAGACTTGTTCACCATGATGGCTTTGACTGCATAAAAGTTGAAGACCGCTTTGACCCCCTTCTCAACGAAGCTATACAGGTTAGAAAAATTATTGCAAAAGATCCGTTAGCTATCGGCGGTAGACCAGCAGGTACTATCAGAGACATTTTACCTGAGGATTATCCAAACGTTTGTGATGGCCCAGTTGAACCCGGTGACGTTAAGGTTTGGGAGTCAAAAATCAAGTATTACCAATCATACATTTTCGATCGTCAACTTTTGCCAGGAATGATTTACCAAGTTAGAAACGGCAATCTTGAAGCTGTAACGATTAAAGAAACAGAGCAGAATCTCACACAAATTAGGGACCTCTTTAAAGACACTACTGAAGAGGAACGCGAGTATGCTGAGATGTGGGCTAGACTTCTTGAGTATCCAGCACCTAAATTTCGCAGGGCAGCAATCGACATTGAAGTTTATTCACCCTTATCTAATCGTGTGCCAGACGCTCGTGAAGGCGCTTGCCCAGTAATCGCCACTTCGATTTATAGTTCCGATGGCGAAAAAAGAGTCCTAATCCTCAAACGGGAAGGTGTACGTGAAGGAAACGAACACTTAGCACCAGACATTAAAGTTGAACGCTTTGATACAGAAGAAGAATTACTGCGTGCAGTGTTCAATGTACTTAATGATTATGCGTTTATATTGACTTTTAACGGTGACGACTTTGATCTTCGTTACCTTGTACATCGTGCTTTGAATTTGGGTTTTTCCAGAACTGATATACCGATCGAAGTAGGAAGACGTGTTTGCCTCCTAAAATACGGGATCCACATTGACCTCTACAAGTTTTTCTTCAACCGTTCCATCCAAATCTACGCTTTCAGTAATCGATACAAAGACGTAAGCCTAGATGATGTAGGAACTGCATTATTGGGTATGGAAAAAATTCATCTTGAAAAATCATTCGGCGACCTTTCCTACAGTGAACTAGCCCAATATTGCCTTAGAGATTCAGAAATCACATATAAGCTAACTAGTTTTGAAGACGATTCAGCTATGAAATTAATGCTAGTTCTTGCCCGAATCAGCAGCATGCCCATGGAAGACGTAAGTCGGCAGGGTGTTAGTCGTTGGATACGGAACTTCATGCAACGTGAACACAGAAAAAGACACCTACTAATACCAAATGCAGAAGACATCTTAACTAAGAAGGGTAAAACCAGCACAACCGCGGTGATTAAGGGCAAAAAATACAAGGGCGCAATAGTTGTCGAACCCACTCCGGGAGTGCACTTTAACGTTGCCGTCATGGACTTCCCTAGCCTATATCCTTCAATAATAAAAGTCTGGAATCTCGGCTATCAATCAATTGACTGCAGTCATCCTGAATGCAGAAGCCACATGATACCAGACACCCAGCATTGGGTATGTACCAAAAAACGTGCACTAGAAAGCCTTCTGATTGGGGCTTTGCGAGATTTACGAGTCAGGTGGTACAAGTCCCGTTCCAAAGACAAGTCATTGTCACCGGAACTTAGAAGTTGGTATAGCATTGCCCAAGGAGCGCTTAAAGTTATTTTGAATGCCAGCTATGGTGTTTTCGGTGCCGAAAGTTTTGACCTTTACTGTCCACCAGTCGCAGAAGCAACCGCAGCCATTGGACGATACAGTATTACTCAAATCCTTAAACATGCAGAAGCTTCAGGAATTAAAGTTCTCTATGGAGACACTGACAGCTTATTCCTTAAGAATCCAACTAAAGAGCAAATCGAAGAAGTGGTGCGCTACACTGAGCACGAGTTGAACATGGGTATAGATGTAGATAAAACGTATCGGTATGCAGTTTTTAGTTCGCGCAAAAAGAATTACCTCGGCGTCCTAGAAGATGGCTCGGTTGATGTTAAAGGGTTAACCGGCAAAAAGAAACATATTCCAATCTTCATCAAGGACGCTTTTAACCAGATGAAAGAGCAGCTTGCAAAAGTCAAGAATCCTCAAGATTTCGAAAAAGCAAGAAAAGAAATCGCAAACATCGTTCGAGAACGCCACAATGTCCTCAAACGTAGAGAATGGACGGATATTAATCAGCTTGCTTTCCACATGGTTTTAGGTGATGACTTATCAAGGTACACAAAAACTACTCCTCAACACGTTAAGGCTGCACGAATTCTTGAGAAAAGCGGCAAAGAGTTACGAGCGGGAGACCAAATCAGTTTCGTGAAAGTATTGAAGGCAACGTCTCGCTCCATTGATGATCCTAATTCTGGTGTGAAACCAGTTGAGCTAGCTTCAAGAAATGAAGTAGACGTAGATAAATACATTGCTTACTTGCATTCAACCTTTGACCAAGTCTTAGACGCGTTAGGTTTAAGCTTCGATGAAATCATCGGCTTAACCAAGTTGGCACAATTCCTTACTTAGGTCAAATTGAGCTTTGCAATTATTACACCAAGCACTGTAAAGACAGCTACAATTATGGAGACAATCATGACTACTTGTCGCTCAGTCAGCGGTCTGTGATAAGCAATTGTGGTGACTAAACTTCTTCGATGGTCAGACTGCAGCTTGTCGTCAGCGAAATTTATTTGGGCTTTTTTACGTGTAAAGAAAACTGTTAAAAGAATAAGTGATGAATTAAAAATGTATGGCAAAATGGAAATTGCCAAGCTAAGTTTGACATCAGCGATTACTGCAAAAGATGCTATTGTCATGCCTAATGCAAATGAGCCTGAGTTGCCTACGAAAATTTTTCCTTGCAGATTCAAACCTGCCAAAATCAGCCAGAAAATGATAGGACCTATCATTAGCAGGTAAGCCGACGATGATGTTGTCAACAGTGATGTCGTCATTAATCCTAACAGGACTATCGCAGGGCAGATTGATTCTAAACCGTTAAATCCACCAAGCATGTTCACAGCATTTGTAACAATCATAACGATTAATGGGATAATAAGATAGAAGTATAGGTTACCAAAGTCAATAAACCCGATTAACGGTAACGTTATGGATGTGCGAGCCTGCATGTCTATCGCAAAGTAGATTAGCGGTAACGCAGCAATAAGTGGCATGAAAGCTTTGTAGCGCCATTTTAGATCCATCCAATCATCAAGAAGACCCATGAAGCCACCAAAGAGAACACATACGGCAAGAGTTAATGGAGCAGAAACAGGAATTGTTGCGGTAGTTTCGTTTTGGCTTAAAAAATAAAGTAAAAAGAGGTAAACGGTTGTGAATAGGACGTAGAGAACGCCCAAACCGTTTGGGACCAAAGGTTTTCCGTTTTTATGTTGGTCTGGAACTTTCGGAAACACTTTAGTCGCTTCCTTACTTATTTTTTAGCCTGTTGTAGAGGTTGCGTTGTTGTATGCATCCCAGTCTATCTCGAATAGAGCCACTACTGGAACTATACCACCATATGCTAATGGGTTCGCAGGGCTTGAAAGTTTTGTAATGTTGAAATATGTCGGTGATACAGCTGT
Source organism: uncultured Candidatus Bathyarchaeia archaeon (assembly GCA_964640475.1). GTDB lineage: Archaea > Thermoproteota > Bathyarchaeia > Bathyarchaeales > Bathycorpusculaceae > Bathycorpusculum. The sequence goes on along the minus strand of CAZXGX010000005.1, from coordinate 11,070 downwards.
TGTAGTCGAAGCTACTATTCCACCAGTACTGTCACAGAATGCTGTTTCAGCTTGGCTCAATAGTTTGTATATTGTACTGTTCATGCCTTGAGCATTCCATACCCAGCTGTTAGTTGTTTCACTGTAATTGCCAAAGTCGTATTCATCTACCCACTGAGAGCTTGAAGTCATGAAGCTACTATTGAGTAATCTTTCTTTGGCTCCTCCCGAGATTCTCGCCATCCATTGCCATTTACCTTCATCACCGTAGCCATATGGATAAGCGTAGTATGATGAAGTTGATGTAGAGTCACTTGATTGCCCAATGGCTAGAGTTAGCGATATGAGTATGTATTTTGTTCTGCTTTGGTCATAGGTTGAAAGCATTTTTAGCGACTGTTCTTCGTTGCCCATGAACGCGAAGCCTACGTTTTCTATTTGGGTACTGTTAACTGTAGCGTTGTCTGCAAGCGTAGTAACGTTCCCTAGTATGCTTAGCCAGTAACCGTAATCCCACCAAGCTACAACTACATCTGAAGAGTGCAGGTTAGTCGAAGTGTAGGTTAACATGTTTAGCCACTCAGGTACATTGGTGTTTGAAATTACTGGAAGACTTGATGAGCTTAATGATGTAGGCACAAAAGCGCTACTATAAACTCTCGGTGTACCACCAGTTTGAGGTGAGAACGCAAATTGTGTCATAAGCAGTATGAAAACCAAGAGGATTGCTAAACCACTATATTCTTTACTTACTCGAGCCAGTTTACGTTTTGTTTTTATTCCAACGTTAGGTGTCTCTCTAAGCAAAGTATAGAATGGTTTAATGACACCAAGTACACCTATTGCCATGATTATTGCATAAGCAGGTGCAAAGATTACTAGTAGACGCACCATTGAAGCAGCAAAGTAAAGTGATGTTACCCCGAAGATCAATAGGAATATGTTTCTGTTTGTTGGATTCTTTATTATGAAGTATAGACCAATTATGAAGAATATTATGCCTATACCTAATTCTTGATAGATATTGCCCCACGCTGAAATTCTGTGCTCAGCTACTGATTCAATTAATGGCGCAGCTGAACGAACAAAAGGATCTATGACTGAAACGAATTTTCCAGCTAATCCACCTAGATAACCCATGATCCATAATGATACAAAGCTAACAACTAATGCAGCAACTGAACCAACTGTAAGATAGAGCTTTGTTTTAGCTGACACGTTATGACGTAAAAGCTCAGCTAGAAGAAGTATAACAAACACTGCAGCTACAGGAATAATTGGCCCAGTCGCCAAGTATTCAAGTCCAAAATAGGGAAACTTTGTAGCTATCATAAACGCGATACTGAAAGTTACACTGTAACTAATCAATAAACGCTGGTTATACCTCTTCAATAGAACTAATACGAACACGAAAAGAGCAGCTAAGTCAACTATGTAGTAAGCAGCACCCCAACCTAATATGAAGTAGGCTAAAGCAAGTGAAGCACCTACAGAATAAATTAGAGTTGAACGAAGGGAACGATTTTGATCAATTGACCTAAGGAACAGGAATACGAATAATACAAGACCTAAAATACCAGGAATTTCGGTATCAAAGAAGCCCAAGGCGCTTCTCTGCAGGAATGATGGTGCTAACGCGAGGAAAAGTGCTGAAAACAAGCCAACTGTTCGTCCGCCAAAGTCTTTTCCAATGAAGTAGACAAATAAACAAGCTAATGTCCCTAAAACTACAGGTAATATTGAGCAGAATGCCATTAAGTCTACATTTACTCCAAACGCGCTGACTATTTGATATAACACTGTAGCAGTCATCGGCAACGCTGGAAGAGAAACTGACATATCCAAACCACTTGGATGCCATTGTTGAGTGTTAACCCAGGCTACTGGATAGTAAGGTGAGGTTAAACCGTTTTCCACCATATGTTTAACGATGCTGTACTGGTAATATGGGTCAAACTCATTCAGGCGAACTGCACCTGACTGAATTTCCCAATATATTGGTAAGATGCGTAGGGAAAACGCAACGAATAGAATTAGAGCTAATGCAGAAATCGCGATTATTGCTGAATGATTCATTTTAAAACGCAGTTTACCGAAAGATTTTAGACCGTTAGAAACTCGTTCCGTTGACATTTATGATTCCCCTCACTTTTTAGCCATCTCGTAAATGCAGGTTATTTTTTTGAGTTTATTGTTTATATCACAATGGAGGTTTATTTATGGCTTTCCAAAAATCCAGTTAAACAGCGTCTAAGGGTATAATTGTTTAACCACATGAATTCTAATCAAGAACAATACTTTTGGGAAGACTTTTTGCATTTGAAAGAAGAACGGAGTTTGTTTATATTATGGTTATTTGGTTACTGGTTTTACTTCAACTTCTAAAGGTAAAAGTGATAGCTTTCTTCCGCATTTCGGGCAATTACCATTGTATTGCTGAATAATTTCGTCTGGAGGTCGAAGTTCAACCCCTTCGTATAAAATATGATTGCATCCATGGCAAATTACACGTTGTGGCATTTTAGACCCCAGTACTAATCGCCTTGTGACATATTTATTGGTTCCTAATTATACAGATTTCAGTATTTTTCTAAAGAAGAACGTATACTATTATTATAAAGATGAAGTAAACCTTAAGGCACGAAGGACTGCACTTGAAAAAGTATACTCTAATTATAACTGAGAAACCTGATGCAGCAAACAGAATAGCAATGGCTCTAGATAAAGCAGGTAAAAGTACACGAGTTACAGAAAGTGGAGTCCCTTATTTTTTAGCGGAAAATAACGGTAACATTGTTGTAGCTTCAGCGATAGGGCATCTTTATACTGTTGCGGAGAAAAAAAAGTCTCAATGGAGCTACCCAGTTTTTGAATACAAGTGGGTCCCCCGTTACTTAGCAGAGAAAGGTGCCTCGAAAATTCGTGCTTGGCTGAAAGTCATTGCTAAGCTTGCGGAAAACGCGGAATGCTTCATTGATGGCTGCGATTACGATATTGAAGGAAGCATAATTGGTTACTCGATTTTGAAATACGCTTGCGGCAACAAGGAGGAAAATGCGAAACGCATGAAATATTCCACCTTAACAAAGGAGGAACTTCAGGAGTCTTATTCTAATTTATTGCCGCATCTTGATTTTGGACTTGTAGAAGCAGGATTGGCAAGACATGAAGTTGATTGGCTTTATGGAATCAACCTTTCTAGAGCATTGACCTTAGCGGCTAAGAATAGCAGTGGGCAATATGCGACGTTAAGCACTGGAAGAGTGCAAGGACCAACCCTGAAATATTTGGAAATTCGCGAGAAAAACATCCGATCTTTTGTACCAACGCCTTTTTGGAGTCTAACAGCAAAAGTATGCATAAATGATCAAGTTTTCATTTTGGATTATGAAAAGAAAGTTATTGAAACAAAAGCTGAAGCCGACGTATTATTGAGTGCTTGTAAAATTAAGGAGGGAGAAATTGCCCAAATAAACGTTAATGAGTTTCAGCAAAACCCGCCTGTTCCTTTTGATTTAGGTTCCCTTCAAAGTGAAGCTTACAGACTTTTTAAATACACTCCAATGCGCACATCTAAGATCACACAACACCTTTACATTAACGCCTTAATCTCATATCCCAGAACCAGCAGTCAAAAACTTCCTCCAACAATTGGATACCAAACAATCCTAAGAAAACTAGGAAAATCAGCTCTGTACCAGAAATTAGCACAAAAACTTTTAGCACAACCCACGTTAAAACCAAACGAAGGCAAAAAGACTGATCCAGCCCACCCAGCCATTTATCCAACAGGTAACCTTCCTGAGAAGCCTCTGGATGCATCTGAAAGAGACATTTACGATTTGATTGTCAAACGGTTTTTAGCGGTTTTCGGTGAACCAGCACTTAAACAAAGCATAAGAATAGTTGTTGAGATAAACAAAAACAGGTTTTCCATGACTGGCTACCGAACTCTGAATGAAGGCTGGATGGAATTTTACAGACCTTATGCAAATTTTAAAGACATTTCTTTGCCACTTATGTTTGAAGGCCAAAAAGTATCAGTTAAAAAAGTAACACTTAAAGACGATTTTACTAAGCCTCCTTCACGTTATAATCCAAGAAGTCTGCTTAAGCGGATGGAAAAAGAAGAAATAGGAACTAAAGCAACCCGTGCCGCTACAATTCAAACATTGTATGATAGAAAGTACCTTCAGGGTAATGATAGCCTGGTTGTAACTGATTTAGGCTTTGAGGTTACTGAAGTACTTCGTGACTATTGTCCAAACGTCGTATCATCAGAGTTCACACGAAAGCTTGAAGAAAAAATGGAGCAGATCCAGTCATATAGAGAGAAAAAACAAAATGTCCTACAGGATGCTATAGAAATCTTAAAACCGGTAACATTTAGCCTTAAACAAAATGAAAAACAAATTGGGGAACAATTAAGTCGTCTTATTACTAAATCAAGGCTTGATGAAAGAACAATTGGCAGATGCCCAAAATGTCAAACTGGAAAACTAGTAATTCTGCATTCAAAAAAAACTAAAAAACGATTTGTAGGCTGCACAAATTATTTTGAAGGAAAATGCAACATGTCTTTTCCGCTTCCACAAACAGGCATAATTAAACCTTCAACGCTTATTTGCAGAAGCTGTGGTTCCCCCATAATTAAAATTTTGATAAATTCTAAACTGCCCTGGAGTTTATGTCTTAATTCTAACTGCCCCACAAAGGAGACAAAAAAATCATGAGCTGCAAAATATGCCATCGAAAAATCAAAAAAAGCGGGTACTGCAGGCTGCATTTTAAGGCTTACCAGAATATTATGGAAAAATTTGAAGCATGGAAGAAAGCCTCACCAATAATATGGACTAACTATTTGGTTGAGATTCAGAAAAATTCATTAACTGGAGAATGGGCTAAAGATGTAGCAAAGCAACTATTAGAGGACGAGAGTAGAGATGTCAAAGAAAAACAAGAAACCAATACCCACCAGTAGTAGCCAATCAGACCTGTCGTTTTCCTTAAGCAAGCTATACCGAAGGATCACAACAACTCGGCCATCAACTATGGCTTTAACTTTAGTAGTGATTGGTTTTTCAATTTTCCTGTTCGGCGGTGGCTTATTTACTATAACAGCTGAGGATATTTTACCTTCATGGTATAACTCACAAACTGGAGAATTTCTATTCTTGTATCCAGACATGAGTAACCAATTTGTTTCAGACACAGTAATTGCTGTTATACTATATGGTATGGGATTTGCTGGTTTAATTACAATATATCAGAGTACAAAAAGCGCGTATAAACCAAGACAAGCATACATGTTACTTATCGTTGGAGTAACATTGGTACTGCTATCATACATATTCCTTGAAGGCTCAATCGCGGCCAAGAGCTCCTCATCTTAAAAATAAAGAGGCATCAAACAAACCTCTCTACAATTTTGTTTATTTTTAGGGTTTTAATTTACCAGGGATTTTTTTTCAGCTTCAACTTGTATGCTAAGAAGTTAGTAAACAAGTGAATAGGCGGAGTAATTAGTAAAGCAGTAAGTGCTATTTCCCAACCAATTAATGCTAAAGGAAGCGAAAAAACTATTGCTCCCACTACAAAGTCGATTTGGTCAATTACCGGAAGCATACCACCTGGTGCAATGTTTAATCGACGTTTAATGAATGCAGCAGTTAAATCACCTAGAAGAGCACCAAATGGTGTAAGAACTGCAAAGGCCACTGGAAAACCAAAAAGCAGACACTCAAGCAAGCCTACCCCTAAACCGACGGCCCACCCGAAAAAGAATCCCCGAAAAGTTTTATTATCCCCAAAAATTCGCTTGCCATCGGTAAAGTTTTTGCCAAAATCAATTTTTTTTCCGCCACCTGCAAGCACTGGAGTCCCGTTCGCACAGTAAGCTGGGAAAATAAATTTTAAGGCTTCAACTATGAGCAGGATTATTTCCATGTGACCAACCATTTTTACCCGCGAAATTCAGCGTCAATTATTCCGCTTTCAACTATTTGTATATAACAGGTGACTTGTAGAGTTTTTTCATGTGTTTTCTCAAGTGCAGCTTTTATTATTTTAGAACTTTCGGTTGGTTTAAGAGCAATAATGTTATCCGCCCAAAAAGTCAGGACACGATTTGCAGCTGGTTTAACACCACCTAAATTATCACTAAAAAAACTTCGGACCTGACTGGTTATTATTACGGGGATTTTCTGGATTTTTGCTGTCTGTGCAAGAATTGCCATTTGCCTGTTCAATTCCCGGTTTACGCTGAAAGTTTTGGCTTTAACTGAAGATTCTGCTATTTTTGCGCCATATAATGAGTTTATAGTATCAATGATTATTAGACCAAAGTTTTTTGAGACATAACTAGATATACGGTCAACAACGGCTGTTTGTTCTTTAAAATCTAGGGGTTTCATTAGTAGGATTTGGTCTGCTACTTGGTCAAACTTGTCTGCTGCGATTTGTGAGAGTCTTTTTGATGAAAAAGTGTTGTCGCAGTCAACATATAGTGTTTTTAGGTTTTGCATTGCACAGTTAAATGCGCATTGCATTGCCAATGTGGTTTTACCCGTTTCTGGCTCACCGTAAATGAGCGTGATAGTCTCTGGAGAGATGCCTCCGTTTAGATTATTGTCGATGCAGCCTATGCCTGTTAAGATTTTTTTAATCACGGTGAATGCACATCAAAGATGTTTACAGTCAAATTAATAATGTGTTTTACGCTTAAACATAACTGTTAGGTAAGCGTGAATGAAGGCAAAAGTTGCAGTTGATACCGTGCAGGGTAAAGCGTACTTCTTGATTGTGAATGAGTTAAAAGAGCGTGATATACCGTTCTTTAGTCTGATTCCGGGGCAAGTGGTGCCATCAGAGGTTAAATTAGTTGTAACAACTGAAAAAGAGAAGGCACTGGTTAACTTTGGCAGGGTACTCGTTTTTAAATCAGAAAGTGAACTTGATAGTTTAATGAATGCAGTCACGATCCGCTTGCAAGGAAAAGAAGCCTATGAGAAAATTGTCATAGGAGTTGACCCAGGAGAGGTCTTTGGATTAGCGGTTGTCGCTGACGGCAAACTTGTTGACCAAGCAAACTGTTTAGGACCGCAAGAAACTGTTAATAAAATTAAAGGTATATTAAAAAACGTTAACTTATCAGCTACAGCTGTTAAGATAAAAATCGGTAATGGCGTATCAGCTTACAAGGAGTTAATTGAAGCGTTGGATTATTTGGTACCTGCAAAAGTTATTCTTGAAGTGGTTAGCGAAGCTGGAACAAATCGTCCTTTAAAAAAGCGGAGTAGAGGTATTCGACATATAACTTCAGCTACAAGAATAGCGGCAAGAGCAGGCAATGTTTACTTGAGGAGGAAAAAAAATGAAACAAACAGTTGAAGCAGGCAAAACAATACTTGTTAATGGACCAGCATCAGTGAAGGTTCTGACAGGAAAAGTAGAAGTTTTCGGTTATCAAATTAAAGAAAACCAACATGCAATAGTTCGTGAAAGTAAAAGGCTGCCCTTCTTTATTTTAGAGAAAACAGAATTTCACTTTTCACTAGGGCATAACGCGGCGTTTCAAGAAGCTGATGGCTCAACTGTATCGGATTCATGGAATATTCCTATACAAACAGTTACTAGCATGCAGAAAAAGCCTGTAATTATAATGATTGTTGGTAAAGCTGACTCGGGTAAAAGCAGTTTTAGCACTTACCTGACAAACAAACTTGTTAATGAAAAATTTAAAGTTGCTATTTTGGATGGTGATTTAGGTCAATCAGATATCGGTCCACCCTGCACTGTAGCTTATGCAGTAACAAGTAAACCAATCACTGCGCTCTATGAGTTGAAGATGCATAATGCGTATTTTGTTGGTGTTACGTCTCCAGTTCAGGCAATGGCTCGAACACTGGAAGGTTTTGTCACGTTGGAAAAAGAAATTTTGGAGAAAGCGGAAGTTGACTATCTATTAATTAATACTGATGGATGGGTTGATGGTGAAGCAGCTGTTGGCTACAAGTTGCAATTAATTAATCATCTTAAACCTGATGTGGTTATAGGTATCCAAAGTCAAGAAGAGCTTAAACCGTTACTTTCCAGCATAATTACTGTTCCTACGAGAACTGTGGATTCATCAGTTTCAGTAAGCGAACGTAACCCTGAGAAACGAACAAGAATAAGGGAGTTGAACTATGCTAAACATCTAAAGGATGCAAAAGTTCACTCTTTGTTTGCAAGCTATTTGGACGTTCAAGAAAAGAATATTATTCCAAGAGAGCCAGGAAAAGAAAAAGGCATCCTTATTGGTTTAAAGAGTTCAAGAAACAGGTTTTTAGGAATTGGACTTTTACTTGAATACAATCGGATGAAAAGGATAATGAAAGTTCTCACACCAGTAGGAGTGAAGCCAGCCAGCATTACCATTGGGAGAATAAGGCTTGATCCTGAGCTTCATGAGATAAGCTTCTAAGGATTAAAAAATGCCTTAATTTCTTTTGCTAAGACGCCTTCAGCGTCTGGCAGCATTTTTAGGCCATTGTTAACCCATGAGGGAAGGAAGTTTCTGCAGTAGCCTGTTGCGAAGCGGCTGTCTAAGAAGACAATTGCACCTCTATCATCAAGTGTTCTTACTGGTCTACCAGCGGCTTGGGAGGCTTTTTTCATTGCTGGCAAAACATAACCGTATTCTCGGCCATAACTTGGGAAGCATTTTTCATAATATTCAATTTGCGCTTTTACCCGTGGTGTTGGTTCAGCGTAAGGAATACCCACGACAACTACTGAGTTCATTTGGTTGCCTGGGAAGTCTACACCTTCTGATGTTCTGCCGCCTAAAACTCCTAGAAATACTGCGCCATATTTGTTGCCGCATGTTTTAAAGTCGGAGACAAGTTTTTCGTTCTGTTTAGATGTCATACCTCTTTTCTCTGCGAAGAGTGGTCGCTCTAAAGCAAAACCTAAGCCTTCGTTAATTAGGGAGTTTAGAACTTCGAATGATGCAGTGAAGACGCCTGTATTTTTTGGTGTGTTATTGACAACTTCGATTATTCTTTTGATTATTGTTTTGTACATTGTTGGGGTTCTTTTTTCCATGGATGTTGTAACACCGTAGCTGACTGCTGAGAAAATGTGTTCTTTAGGAAATGGTGAAGGCGCTATGAATTGGGCGGTGTTTTTGGGGAGTTTATTGATTCTTAGATAAGCTTCTAAAGGTTGAAGGGTGCCTGACATAATTACGTTAGCGTATGTTGCTGAAAAGACTGGTTCTGTAATTTTGGATGGGTCAAGTGCGACTATTTCTAGTTTTGCTGTTTTCTGGTTTTTTTCGGTGAAGTATCTGCTTGCCACGTTAATGTATGAGGGATCATCGCATGTTTCAAACCAATGCAGTAGGAATTCTGACATGGAGTGAACGTAGGAGCGTGGGTTTTTGCCTTCTGCTAGCAGGTTGCGTTTGATTCCAGCGCCTGCTTCATGCATGTGTTCAAAGAAGCTTCTAGGGTTTGAAATGTTGCCTTGTTTTTGGATTATATCTATTATTGTGTCTGGGTTTATGATTTCTTCGCGGTTGATTTTTTCAGTTATTTTTTCTACTTCTTCTCTAAAGAAGTGGGCGAATTCTTCGATGTCTTTGTTGCCGTAGTGGTTGGCTTCTAGTTCTGCTTGACGCATAACGAAAAGGGAAAGGTTGCTGCTTGAGATGTCAATGGCTGTTTCGGGTAGGTTGTGGGCTTCATCTACGATTAGGATGACTTTTGAGAGGTCAGTGTTTAGATGCTTCAGAAAAGCTGTGCGGATGACTGGGTCAAAAGCGTACAGGTAACTTAACGCGATAACCTTTGTATCTACAAGTGAGGCTTTAACAAGCTCATATGGGCAAAGCTCTTTTCTTTTACACACTTGCTGAATTTCTGATGCCGTGTATGGCCGCATTGAAACCTGCTTTACCAACTGCAGGTATTCATAGGTTTGATTATCAACGTTCTTATAAAAGGGGCAGCGGCCTTTGGCTTTTAGAAGGTCACACATTTCCATAAGCGATTTTGAATCATACGCGCCGTTGGCTGCAAATGCGTTAAGGCACATCTCGTTGCGCCCCTTAATGGAAATGCCTGAGATTGGGTGTTTCTTGTAAACAGCACGCAGCTCCTCTATTACTCTGTCGTGTTGCCTGTGGGTTCGGGCAACGTAGAGGATTTTTAGTTTTTTTTCAACTGCTACGGGAAGACAAGCTGCAAGTGAAGAGATGGTTTTGCCTAAGCCGTTGCTGCCTTCTATTAGCACTGATTGTCTACTGTTCACTGCATTGTAAATGGTGTTTATGAATTGGTCTTGGTGAATGCGGACGCTTGGGTAGGGGAAGTATTCTGCTACTGCTGGGGGAAGCTCAACCATGTTCTAGTTGGCTCCTTTGGAGGGGCAGTAGATACTGATTGGGCAGTTTTGGCAGAGAGGTTTTTGTGCTTTACAGTATTGGCGTCCATGTGAAATCAAGAGCAAGTGAACTGATAAGTAATCTTTTTTTGGAAACAATCCTTGCAGGCTTTCTCGAACGGCTTCGTAGTCGCCTTTTTCTGGCGCAATTCCTAAACGTTTGGACACGCGATTCACATGCGTATCAACTGGAATCGTTGGCTTTTGTGCAGAGAAAAGCAGCACAACATCAGCTGTTTTTGGTCCAACACCTGGAATTTCAGTTAGTGTTTTTCTTGCTTCTTCAAGAGGCAACGATAGAACAGGTTTTAAGGAGCCATCGAATTTTTCAAGAATTATTTTGGATGCTGCTTGTATTGCCGCTGTTTTGCCCTTGTAGAGCCCTGCGACACGGATTGTTTCTTCAATTTGTGCATGATCTGCGTTCGCTAAGGCTTCGGGTGTTATTTCGAAGCGTTTCGAGAGGCGTTCAAACGCGACTTGGGTGTTGCGATCAGCAGTGTTTTGGGAAATTATTGTTACAATAAGGGTTTCGAATGGGTCACTTTTCACTTTGACTAACGACGGCACAGCTGCGGAATTTTGAAGAATGTGCAGTATAGTTGTTGCTTGAGCTGTAGTCGTCATGTTAGCCACTGATTTTGAAATTGCCAATTAATGATT
>CAZXGX010000004.1:30613-43100 GCA_964640475.1 uncultured Candidatus Bathyarchaeia archaeon | reverse complement strand
CAACCCAAACACAACAAAAAAACAAACTGTACAACAACAAAACAAAAACATACAGCAACATCACCCAAACAAGCCAAAATAAAACATCTGATCAGAATAACTAAGTAATAATAAAAATGCTATAAGTTAAAAAAGAAAAAATAACTGTAAGGGCGAGCAAAATGTTTGCTTCAGAACAAGCTTAACTTGTCTGTGTTTTGCTCTGCTTTGCCTTTTTGGCTTTTCTTTTTTCGTCGCGTTCTTTCTTAGTTAAAGGTTTTTCTTTTTTGGGCATTCGGATGTTCTCCGGATTAAATTCTATAACGCTTATGCCTTTAATAACTTTCGAAAGATATAAACACACAATCAATTCTAAGTGTATTCTCTAAATGTATGCCCACATTTAGTGCAACGCATAAATTGTGTAGACGCCTCATCGCCCCCACGAGTCTGCACCTGCCAAACAAAAACCTCTGTGTTGCCACATTTTTCGCATTTCATTTTTATCGTCGACATAGTATTAATTTTTGAATCTTCTTCAGAAACAACAGTCATGAAAGGTTGAGTTGAGGGCTGAATAAACTTAACAACTTTCGCCTGAGCCCTACTATTAGTAGCTTGTTTAGTATAGTTACATTTTGTGCATGCAAGCACAACTTGATCCTGCTCTTTTTTAGGAGAAAGACGACAACCGCATTCGGGACAAAATTCCATAAACCTGAAAACCCTCTCTAACAGATAATCTCAACATAGACGCAAAGAAAGAATATAAGTATTATTAATCAACAACACGAAACTCGATAAGCCTTAGAAAAAACAAATTAGCAAGCAATCCAGCTAAAATATACAAAATATCAAGAGTAAAAAACAATGAAGAAAAAAACTGAACCCACTAGTGAATGGCAATCGATCGAACATGCATTTACCTATTTAGCACGAGCCGACAAACTACCACACCGAACTGAAGGAGAAAAAGTCCTATTAGATCAAATTCCAGCGCATACAAATAAAGTTTTAGACTTAGGCACTGGTGACGGAAGAATAATGGCGTTAATACGATTAAACAAACCCAATGTTGAGGGGATAGCATTAGACTTTTCTGAACCAATGCTAAAACAAGCCAAAAAACGCTTCGAAAAAGATTCTAAAGTTAAAGTTATCAAACATGATTTCAACAGTCCCTTACCAGCCAAAGATCTAGGCTCCTTTGACGCTGTTGTTTCAAGCTTAGCAATTCATCACCTTACGCATCCAAGAAAAAAACAGCTTTATACAGAAATCTTCAAATTGCTTAATCAAGGCGGAGTCTTCTGTAATTTTGAACATGTCTCCTCGCCAACCATGAATCTACATCTGAAATTTATTGCTCAGATAGGTCAGACTCCACAAACTGAGGATCCATCAAATAAGCTATTGGATGTTGAAACTCAGTTATCTTGGCTTAGAGAAATAGGGTTCACTGATGTGGATTGTTATTGGAAATGGCTGGAAATTGCTTTATTGGTTGGTTTCAAGCCATAGCAATAAGATAGTCCTTTCGCGATTCAGTTATTGCTTGTTTTTTAGCCATTGCTTAAATTGCTGCTCGTTTAAGCCCATACCTGAACGTCCATCAAGCCGATCACTTACTTGACCTGATCTAAACAAAACTACAGTAGGAACAGCTTCCAAAGAATAATTATCCCATAAGGGATTATCAAAATCATCCATGTTAACACGTATAACCAGATCAAACTGGTAGTTTTCAACGTTTTTGTCAAATGATTTAACAAAACTCTGACAGTATGGACACCAAGATGCATAGAATAGAGCAAGGACATTCCTGTTTTTCTCTATTTCTCTTGATAAATCATCTTGGTTGTTAACTTCTATCATAAATTAATCAGGACTAGATGGCTCTATTTTATTTTTATACTTGTCGCTTTAATAAGAAAAGCAAAAAAAAGAAGAGATGGTTTCGGAAAGCGTATTTATGGTTTCTTGCGCAGTATCAACAAACCAGCAATTGCTACTGCTATGATTATAGCTATACCCGTACCCATAACATAGGTTTGAATTTCTGCCAATGAAAGTTGTGTTTGTGTCTGTGTAGGAGTAGCTTCTGTTGTAGCTTCAACGCCTATTGCAGTCTCACTGTATGATGAATAATATGATTTGGAGCCTCCAAAAGTGGCTGTGAGCTGAAGTCAATATTATTTGTAGTGAACTTAGAAGCTTGTAAGTGAAAAGTTTACTTATAGGCAAATTTGAAGCAGTATCAGGATTTTATCACATGAACATTTGAGGTGACACCTATATACCGACAATCACAATACAAGATGAAGAAAATGACACCAAAAGCCTCCAAACGCGGTTACCCCGTAGCAGTCCTTGTTGGAATAGAAGAAAACCAAGCTGTGCTTTGGAAAATTTTTAGCCATGTTGCCAAACAAGAAGTAATATTGGAGCTTGGCACACGAGCAGAAACAAAAGCAGTTTACAGTTTTCACGAAGCAATCTTAAATGCTCTTAGACCAACGCTTAAGGAAGGCGTAAGAAGTATAATTATTGCGTCACCACAAAAAACTAGTTATAGTCAAGATTTTTTATCTCACCTTAAAGGGCATCATGCATGGCTGTTTTCAGGAACAAATAAAGCTACAATCAAACAAATCATTGGATCGGCAGCGACACCCACCCAAGTCTCCAAACTGACCAGTTCATTAGAATTCAAACAATTAATTGATGACACAACATTGCAGGAAACTGAGAATCTCCGCGAACTTTTAGAAAAAACACTCAACACAGCAGACTCATTGGTGTTGTTCGCGTTAGAAGAAGCTGAAAACGCAATATTTAGTCCTGAACTTACGGGAAAGACTAAACCTGAATATCTCTTACTGACAAATAGTTTTCTTGAAGGTAATCGACGAAAAAACCGTGTTTATAGATTGATGCAAATTGCTCAAAATAAGAAAGTTAAAGTAAGAATTGTCAATAGTGAATCTCCAGCTGGAGTCCGTCTGAATCAGTTAGGTGGATTAGTTTGCCTTTTAAAAAAGTGAATTGACCAAATATTAAATCAGTGAGGCTTGCTTTAGATCGTTTATGCTTATTTTTCCAGAATGCAACGCAGTTGCTACTAGAACACCGGCTATTCCTAGTGTTTTTAATTCGATCAATTCGGTAATATTCCGCACTCCACCGCCGATATTGACTTTACAGTGCAAAACTGATAAGATTTTTTTTAGAAAAGCAAAGTTGATGCCTTCGTTGCTGCCGACACGCGATAGATCTAGAACAATAAATTCTAGAATGCCGATTTTGTTAAACTCTTTTAAGAGGTTCCATGTGTCTTTGGATCCATCAAATTCAGGCTTGGTTAAAACCTTGTCTTTCATTAGATCTAAACTTACGATAAGATGCGCTGGATCAAAGTGTGTGATTGCCTCTTGGATTAATTTTTTGTTTGGCAAGGTTTCGGTTCCGATAATTAGTTTTGTGACTTGACTGTTCAGAATCTTTTCTGCACATGCTATGTTATTTATTCCTGCATCCACTATCAGTTTAAGGCCAGCTATTTCTGCAATGTTTTTGTACATTTTATAGTTAGGTTGTTTTCCCAAGATTGCATCTAAATCTGCTAAATAGAGCTCATTGAACCCTAATGATTTGAAAGTTTTTGCTACTGTTGATGGATCAATTGAATTTGTCAGGATACTTTTCAGTGGCTGGTATTCTTGTCTTTTTCCTCGAATTGCATGTACAACTTTGCCGTTAAGTACGTCTATAACCGGGATTATTTTCAAGCTTAGGCGCCTGCTTAAACTATATGTAAGTTATAAAAAAATCTAGCCATAGCTACAGCAAAACTTTAAAGGCATCATCGGTTGGCATCAATATGAACAGACGTGAAGTTACTAATAAGCCCTCAAAATGCAGAAGAAGCAAAGAAAGCCATTGCTGGCGGCGCAGATATCATTGATATAAAAAATCCAAATGAAGGGCCCTTGGGCGCAAATTTTCCGTGGATAATAAAAGAAGTCAAGGCATTCATGCCCTTGGACAGAGAGTTAAGTTGTACCTTAGGTGAGGCGCCAAATCTTCCTGGTTCTATATCATTGGCAGCTTTGGGTGCCGCTTCGTTGGGTGTGGATTATATTAAAGTTGGACTTTATGGCGTCAATACATTGTCTGGAGCTATCAGCCTTTTGCAAAATGTTACGAGAGCGGCTAAAGAGTATAATCCAAAAATCAAAGTTGTAGCTGCTGGTTATGCAGATTATCGAAGGGCAAACACTATTGATTCATCGCTTGTTCCAGAAGCAGCTTTTAGAGCAAAAGCAGATTTAGCGATGCTTGACACAGCAGTTAAAGATGGAAAAAATCTTTTTGATTTTCTCACAACTGTACAATTAAAGAAGTTTGTTGATGATGCACATGGATATGGTTTAGGTGCGGCTTTGGCAGGGTCCTTGCGAAAGCATGATTTGTCAGTACTCTACGAAGTGGGTGCTGATGTTGCAGGATTACGGGGAGCTGCATGTTCAAACAACAATCGTGTTACAGGGTATATTACAGAGGATAAAGTGAGTGAATTAGTTAAAACTATTTCACAGTTTACCTCTAAAGAAAAGAGGTCTTAATGTTGCAGAATAAAGGTCTAAGTAGAAAGGCAGTTTTGGCTGAGCTTGAGCGTGCTTTTCATGAAGACCAGAACTATGCTGATGGTAGAATTCTCTGCTCTATGTGTACATCACAAAATGTTTTGGCAAAAAAAGCGTATGAAATGTTTTTGAATTCCAATCTTGGAGATCCAGGACTTTTTCAAGGCAGTGTGAAGTTGGAAAAAGAGGCTATCAGCGAGTTAGTTTCGCTTCTTAATGGTGCAGGTAATGTGGGATTTTTGGTTTCGGGGGGAACTGAAGCGAATTTGTTAGCGCTATTGGCTGCACGTAATATGGCGCAAGTTGAGAGCCCAGAGGTTGTTTTGCCTGATTCAGCTCATTTTTCTTTTGAAAAGATTTGTAATTTGCTTAAGATTAAGCCTGTGTATGCAGGATTAGATAGTAGTTTTAGGGTTAATTGCGAAGTCGTAGAGGGGCTTGTTAATAGGAACACTATTGCGATTGTTGGATCAGCGGGTACCTCAGAATTGGGTGTTGTTGATCCTATTGATAAGCTTTCAAATATTGCGGAAAAATTTTCTGTGTGGCTACATGTTGATGCCGCGTTTGGTGGGTTAGTAATTCCGTTTTTGAAAGAATCGAGTTCAAGCTTTGACTTTCGGTTAAAAGGTGTGCAATCTATTACTGTTGATCCTCATAAGATGGGCTTGGCACCAGTGCCTGCAGGGGGGATTTTATTTAGGAACCATAAAGCGTTAGATTATATTAAAACTGGGACGCCTTATTTGACCAATGGTTTTCAGTATACGTTTGTGGGTACTCGACCTGGTGCTTCTGCAGCGGCGACTTGGGCTGTTTTTAAAAGTTTAGGTTTAGAGGGTTTTAGAAAAATCGTTGCTAGCTGTATGTGCATTACTAAGTTTTTAAAGAAAGGTATTGAGCGTCAGGGTCTAAAGCTTGTAGTTGATCCGACTTTGAACGTTCTTGCTTTTCGTTCAAGTAACACTAAGCGTTTAGCAGAGAAATTACAGAGTAAAGGCTGGTTTGTCTCTTATGTTCCACGTTTGGATTGTGTACGAATAGTTGTTATGCCTCATGTAAAGAGGAGGCATGCAAATGCTTTTCTAAGAGATTTAAGCGAGATAGTTGGTTGCGTTTAAGAAAGGTTTAACTTTTAACTTATTGATCGTTGTTTAGGTATTTGTTTGAATATTCTAATCTATGAACATGCCAGTGCAGGAGGGTTTGCAGAAAGCGCTGTTTCACCAAGTATTTTAGCTGAAGGTTTTGGCATGTTGCGTTCTCTTGTAACAGGTTTAAAATCTGCTGGACATCGAGTTACCGTAATAGTTGCTGCAGAACTCATAAGATTTAATCCTGCTTTATCGGCTGATTGCATAATACCTGTTTTTAGTTTTCATGAAGCTCAACAAGCAATCCTTAGAGTTTGTACCACTATTGATGCGGTATACATTATTGCGCCAGAGACGGGAGGAGCGCTTCACTCGCTTGTTGAATTTGTTGAGCAAAATGGTGTTCCCACGCTTAACTGTAGCTCAAAAGCTATTCAAGCAGTTTCGAACAAAGCAGTTCTATATGAAACATTGAGTAGTAATGGTTTGAAGATTCCTAGAACGATTATGCTTGACAAGTCTGATTCTATTATAAAGGATATTGAAAGGCGTTTTAGTTTTCCTGTTGTTTTTAAACCGTTGGATGGAGTTGGCTGCAGTGGCATAAGTTTAGTGAAAGATAGATCTCAAATTGTTAATGCCGTAGCTAAAATTGATGCAGAGTTAGCTAGTGAAAAATTTGTTGTTCAAGAGTACCTTGAAGGGGAAGCGGTAAGCGTTAGTTTACTATGCACATCGTCTGATGCTTCTCCGTTTAGTTTAAACAAGCAAGAAATTGATCTTTTAGGACCTGAAGAAACCTCAGTTTATGTGGGCGGTTGTGTGCCTTATGATCATGAGCTTAAATTGAAAGCGTTTGAAGTTGCTAAAGCGGTTGCAGGTTGTTTTAGTGGATTAAGAGGATATGTTGGAGTTGATTTAATATTAACTGAAAAGGAGCCAGTTGTCGTTGATGTTAATCCTAGGCTGACAACTTCGTTTATTGGATTGAATCGAGTTGCTTGCTTCAATTTTACTGACGCATTAGTTTGTGCTGCTTTGAAAGGGGAATTGCCGAGAACCTCTGGTTTTAGCGGATTTGCTGTCTTTTCAAAAGTAGAGACTTCAAAACCAGATATTGCTGCCCTAGAAAAAATATCTTCGATTCCAAGTGTTATTTCGCCGCCTTTTCCCATTTTAGACAGCGACTCTGCTTGTACTTTTATTTTAGGTGAAGGCGACTCAATCGATACTGCTAATATGCAACTAGAAGAAGCTAAAAAGAAGGTCTTAGATTCTGTATAGTTTGGTGTATTTAGTCTTTGACTAGTGTGTTAGGGTTAGATATTGGTGGTGCTAACACAAAAGCTGCCTACATAAAGGTAGCAAATGGCGCTATCAAAGAAGTAAAAGTTGTGGTTGAATATTTTCCAGTGTGGAAAGAACCTCAAAGACTAACTGATGTTTTTTTGAAACTTAAAAATGAGCTATTTGAGGGGAAGCTAGATGTTTTAGGGGTGACCATTACTGCTGAGCTTTCAGATGCTTACCAGACTAAACGTGAGGGTGTCAACCAAATTTTGAATTGCATTGAGAAAGCATTTGCTGATGTGCCGATTTATGTTTTAAATGTTAATGCTAATTTAGAATCACCTAGTGTTGCCAGAGCTAAACCCTTTGATGTTGCTGCGGCTAATTGGGCTGCAACAGGTTGGCTGGTTTCTCAATATTTTGAAAACGGGGTTATTGTTGATATTGGTAGCACTAGCACCAGTATAATTCCGATACTTGGAGGGAAAGTTTCGGCTCAAGGTAAAACTGATCTTGAAAAGTTGATGTGCGGTGAGTTGGTTTATACTGGATGTTTAAGAACTAACGTGGCAACAATTGTGCAGTCGATACCCCTCGAGAAGGGTGTTGCGTCGGTTGCTTCGGAGTTATTTGCTTTAAGTGGAGATGTTCATTTAGTTTTGGAACATATTTCGATGGATCAGTATACAAGTGAAACTGCGGATGGTCGCGGTAAAAGTCGCCGTGAAGCTTTAGCTCGGCTTGCCAGAGTGGTTTGCGCTGATACAGAAATGTTATCGGAAAAGGAAATTGTTAGTATGGCCAAGTATATTTATGAAATGCAGCTACAATTGGTAATTAACGGTTTAGGTAAGGTGTATAGTTGGGCAAGAAAGTCGGTTTCTTCGAAGTTGCCTGTTGTGGTTGCTGGGCTTGGAAAGGATTTTCTTGCAAGAAGAGCTGCGGAAAAACTTGGTGTTGATGTGGTTATGGATTTGGGTGAGTTGTTGCCAGAGGGTGTTTCGTTGGCGGTTCCAGCGGTGGGTGTCGCTTTAATGGCGGCTAAAAAGTTTGAGAGTGAAATCTGATGGGGGTTATTGTTGTTAAGATTGGGGGGAGTTTATCTCAGAAGCCTCAAGAGTTAAAGGTATTATGTGAGAAATTGAGCATTCTGGCAAGGAAGTATGCTTTGGTTGTAGTACCTGGTGGTGCTGGTTTTGCGGATTGTGTGAGGATGTATGATAGAAGTTTTTCATTGTCGCCTGTGGTTACGCATAGGATGGCGATTTTGGGTATGGATCAATATGGATTGCTGCTGTCAAGTTTTTTTTCGAATTGTCGTATTGTAGACGAGTTGGATGAAATTAAAAGTATGCATGTTGGAGAATTAGCGATTTTTTTGCCGTCTAAGTATATGTTTGAGGTTGATCCTTTGGAGAATTCTTGGGATGTGACCTCAGATTCTATTGCGGGATACATTGCAGGCAAATTATGTTCAGAGAAGGTTTTGTTGGTTAAAGATGTTGATGGCATTTTTACTGGAGACCCAAAAAAGATGCTTGATGGCAAATTAATTAGGCATTTATATGCTCAGCAGCTTTTAGAGTTAAATAAGTCTACAAGTGTTGATGTTTACTTGCCCAAGGTTCTTTTAAAATCTAAAGTCAGATGCTACATTGTTAATGGTTTGTATCCAGAGCGTATTGAGGATATTTTGGAGGGTAAAGAGACGGTTTGTAGTGTGATTTCATGATGAATTCTTATAAGACTTCAAGTGTTCAATTTTATTATGCAATTACCTATTGTTGCAGTTGTTAAGGGTCAGAGGAGTCATGAGCCTGTTTTTCAGGCTCTTGATATGATTGACTACAAGGCAGCTTTGGTTGGTTATGACAAGGTTTTAATCAAGGTTAATTTTATTTGTGATAAAACGTGGAATACTGGAGCAACCACTGATCCTATTGTTGTGGAAGCTATTATTTTAAAGCTTAAGGAGTTGTCTTTGAAGGTTTATGTTGTTGAATCTGATGCTACGATGACGAATGCTGATGAAGCTTTTGAGGCTACTGGGATGGTTGAGATGTGCAAGCGAAATAATGTTGAATGGCTGAATCTTAGACGAGTTGAAGATAAAGTTAAATTGAAAATTCCTGGGGGCGAAACATTAGGTGATATAACTGTGCCGCGTCTTGTTGTTGAATCAGCAATTATCAGTGCTGCAAAGTTGAAGACTCATACTGCGACAACTGTGACTTTAGGTATGAAGAACATGTTTGGGTTGCTTCCAGACAAGTTTAAAGCTAAATTTCATGCAAGAGGCATAAGTAGTGTAATTGTTGATATCAACTCTGTTCTTAAGCCTAGGTTAACTGTTATTGATGGTTTTGTTGGTATGGAGGGTAATGGTCCAGTTAATGGTGACGCAGTTAAGATGGATTTGATTGTTGCTGGTTTAGATGTTGTTGCGACTGATGCTACTGGTTGTCGAGTTATGGGTATTGATCCAAAGCAGGTTAAGCATATTCGTAGAGCGGGTGAGAAAGGTTTAGGAAGTATTGAAGCAGAGATTATTGGTGAAAAAATTGAGACTGTTGCAAGATCGTTTAGGAAAGCGAAGTCTTAATTTTTTTGTTATTGTGTTTTGTTTTTGCGGCGGGTTGTTATTTGCGCTTTTATTTTGTGTCTTTTTAGTCTATTACTTGAGATGTAAGATCAGTGGGTTTCTGTTTAAGATGCAGGTTTCAAAGTACAAGAGATTGTTTGCAGAATGGTTATATTGCTAAAAAGTATACAAAAAGGATGTATAAACTGAAGAATTGTGTGGGAAGCTGTCTCATAAGAAAATAAAGTGGGTAACAAGACTACTCAACGAAAAACTGGTAAATGGAACTAAAGGTATATAAGGGAAAGAAAAGCAGTATTGCTGGGTCTGCCGGCCAGAGGGCACGGGTTCCACCTGATCCCATTCCGAACTCAGAAGTTAAACCGTGTTCCGTTTCCAACTGTAGTGTGGTCTTCGGCCACGTGAACTTGGGAAAGCTGGCAACCTACTTTAACATTTTAAATTGAATTTAAAATGTGGCGTTAATTTAGCATAGATTTATAACTAAGCGGTAATAGTTTTGTGAGAAGTGGTGGATGAAAAGTGAGCTTAATTCCTGGTAGTGACTCGATATCTCAAATTTTCAGTTTATTAACTTACGTATTCTTCATAGTTCTAATATTCTATGGTCAAAGAATTCAGATGTATGTGATGATACGTGAGGTTGAAAACTCCCTGCATAAACTTAAGTACATTAAAGAGGAAGGACGTAAAACGGCTATTGAAGCCATTAAAGAGATTGGGAAACCAAGTGCTGATCCATCTGGTAGAGTTGACCGTTACTTAGAATACTTCACTATCAGTCCACAAAGTATGGATCCAGCTGGAATTGTTAACAAGCTTGATCATATTCTTGATGTTAGAGATGAGCGTCTAAAAGATGAAGTTAAGCTTATGGCGCCTCAAAGTGATGAGGTTCAAATAAACAACCTTGAAAATACGCTTGAGGCAGCAATGGCGTTAAATTACATCTACAAGGTGGTTCGTCACTATTACATACAGGGTAAGAAAACCTTGAGTCTTTACATTATCATGCAGTTGCAGATGATTCTACCTTTGGTTATGAAAGAGGCTGAAGCTTATTCAAGTGCTCTTAAAGCATTTGCGTATGGTCAACCAATTGGAGATGGTGTTGGTCCGTTAATTGCGGCAAAACTGATGCATGGTTATGAAGCGCGCAAGGTTTACAAAGACTGCGTAGTTGCATCTGTTCCCTTTGAAGGTCGCACAGCTTTAGTTCTTAAAGCTGAAGGTCCAGGTGGAAACGTTGGTAAACCAGGTGATGCAATAGAGACAGTTATTGAAGAAAACCAAGGTAAAATTGCCATGGTTGTAATGATTGATGCTGGTTTGAAGCTTGAAGGTGAAGCGGTTGGTGAAGTTGCTGAAGGTATCGGTGCAGCTATTGGTGGTCCAGGTGTTGATCAGTTTAAGATTGAGGAAAAGTTGACTAAGTACAAGATTCCGGTTAATGCTGTGATAATTAAAGAAGACATTGGAGATGCGGTTTCGCCTATGCGTAAGGAAATTCATGATGCAGTTGACAAAGCTATTGAACGTGTGAAGACTGTTGTTTTGGAGCGTTCTAAGGAAGGCGATACTGTGATTATTGTTGGTGTTGGTAACAGCATTGGAGTTGGGCAATAGGAGGAATAATGGATGACTCAAGCACAAAGTAATGCAGCTAATAAAATTTCAACATACCTAATGTTCATTGTTATAGTTGTAGTTGGGCTATCTATCGTTGCATTGATTTCGGCTTTCTATGCTTACTCTTTAGGAAATGACGTGGTTGCCGGTTTTCTAGTGATTATCGGTCTTCTTGCGTTAGGTTTATCAGTGGCTGTTCTCTACCAAACAAGAGGGAAGTCATCTTCGATGAAGATTGAAGTGCCAAAAGTTATGACCACTATTGAATGTAACAGCAAAGGGTGCGGCTTTAAGAGTGTGCGTGAATTTCAGCGTGGCGACTATGTGTTTAAAGATATTGATGTAACTTGCCAGAAATGCGGTTCTAAGCAGATGATTACTGGAATCTATAAGGAAGTTAAAGAGAAAGAGAAAACCTATAACGTTTAAGTTTAGGTTAAAACTTCACATCCATCTTCTTTTATTAAAACTGTATGTTCAACTTGTGCTACTGGTTTTTTGCTTGCTTCTACAAATACTGGGTAGCTTGTTACTATTTTTGAATTTAGCAATTCTTTGAAGGCTTCTTTATGATGTTCAGGGGGTACTACGCCTATTAACCATCGTTCTGCGAAGGGTAGTGTTCTGAAGTTTGTTTCGATGTGTTTGAGCATTTGTTTAGTGTATTGGTTTTTAATTGATCTTGGTCTGATGAATCGGTAGATTGTGGTTTGTGGGCTATCGTCTACTCTTGCTATTGCGTCTGGTTGTGTTACGAATGGTTCAATGGCGAAGACTTCGCCTGTTTTAACTTTGCTGTTTGTTATTTGGTTGACGTTTGGTATTGAGGTGCCTGCATGGATTAGGTATCGTCCAACTGAGTGCCCAGTGAGGTTGCTTATGGGTCTAAAGCCTCGGTTTTTTATTGTTTTTTCTATGATGGCGCCTATGTGTCCTGTTGACATGTCGCCGTGGATAGCGTCTATTGCTGCTTTTAAGGCAGCTTCTGCGGCTGCTATCATGCTTTTACCTTCAGGATTAAATGCTACTGTGAATGCTGTATCGGTTACGTAGCCATCTACGTGTACGCCTAAGTCTACTTTTACGGTTGAGCCTTGTGGTATGATGTTTTTGTCTCCTGGTGGAGATGTGTAGTGTGCTGCTACTTCGTTTATGCTTACGTTGCATGGGAATGCGGGTTTTCCGCCTTTTTTGCGGATTGTTGCTTCGACTTTTTCGCAGACTTCGATGATTGGCATGTTTTCTTT
>CAZXGX010000004.1:17911-30513 GCA_964640475.1 uncultured Candidatus Bathyarchaeia archaeon | reverse complement strand
TGCGGATTGTTGCTTCGACTTTTTCGCAGACTTCGATGATTGGCATGTTTTCTTTGACGTATCCTCTCATTTCTTCGCGTGTTTCACGGAGGATTTTTCCTGATAAACGGAACTTTTCAAGTTCTTCCCGGTCGTAGGACATGGTGAATCACTATTATTATGAAATCTGTTTAATGCGTCAGATGCTTAAATGCGTTTAATGAACAAAAGTTGTGTTTTTAACATCTGAGGGCGTTCATTGTTTTTTTTTGTTGGTACTCTTTTTTTCTTTTAGTTGTGGGAATTTACATCTGTGCACTACTACAACCAACGGTTTGTGTTTTAGGTTGTTTTTTACTTTTAGCTGATGTTGGTGTTTGTTGGCTTGTTGTGGTGCTTGCTACAGGTTGTTGGCTTTTTGTTTTCAGCGGCTAATTGTATGCTGGAACTTTTTAATCTATTAGTTGTTGGCGAGAATCCCCTTGTACACAACAACTACCAATAGTCTATGCTGTAGCTTGCTTTTTTTGCTTCTGGGATTGTTTTGTCTTGCTGGTTGATTGTGCAACTTGTGCGCAAGCAGAATGCTGTATTTTGAAAAGATGGGGTGCCGGTTTAGGTTTGACTATGCGTCGTTTGGCGCTACCCTCTCTATCGGTTTTTGCATAAGTCAACTATTAGGCTCCAAACATGATCGTTAGAATTTTTTTATGCTTGTATTTCTCCAACACTTGCTCAGGTTCTCTTTCTCGGTAAAACAGAGTAAACCTATTAGGGTTTGTAAAATTTAGGTTCTAACACTGCAAAGTTATTTCCGCCGGCATGGAATAGCATTTTTGCTTTTTTAAGGTCATAGCTTTCAGTGAAAACGCCCATGTCAGCGTAAGCTTCAACTATTTTGCCTACAAAAACCGTGTGGTCGCCTGTTTTAAATTGGTCTTCTACTGTGCATTCTATGTGTGCTATGCATTCGCGGATTGCTGGTGCTTTAACTTTTTTGCCAGGCATTGCTGTCAGGTTGGCTTTTTTGAATTTATCGAAACTTCTGCCCGAAAATGCGCCGCATGCAAGGACTGCTTGGAGAAGTTCCAATGTGGGGATGTTTACGATGAATTCTTGTGATTCCTCAATGAGCGTGTGCGAATGGCGTCCTGGTGCAAGGCTTATGGCGATTAAGGGTGGGTTTGTGGATGTTGGCATTGCCCAAGCCATTGTGGTTATGTTGGGTTTGGCGGCTTTTCTGATGCATGAAACAAGTACGGTGTGCATTGGGTGAAGAAGACGAGTTGCTGAAGAAAGGTTTACGTTAACTTTAGCTGACATTAAATCACCATTATAGTGATTTAGTTGAAACCTGTCTCAGACTTATTTCTTTTTCTTATTGGTTACTAAAATATTTTATCTGTTTGATTGAAATTAGTGTTAGAAGAATGGATTAGACTGTGTTTTCTAATAGACTAATTTCTATGGGTTGAACATTGAGGATTTTAGATCGCTTAAGATTTGATGCTTTGTTCTCTTCAACATCATCCTTTTTTATTTTGACACTTTTTGCTTTGTGTTGCCATGGCAACTCGTTAAGGTAATCATTGAGGTAACTTAGTAGTTCTTGTTCAATTTGCTCGTTTGGAATTTCATCTGATTCTTTAACTAAAACTATTTCTATTATTGCTGTTTTAACCATATTTTTTATACCGTCCTTAGAATTTCTGGTTGATCAACATTAATTATTACATTGACTTGTTTTTCTTTTGATTCACAGTCAGTGCAGATTATCGATGTCTTGGTTTTTGTTTCCACTTCGCTCTTTAGCAGTATTCGGGTTCCAATGTATTTACCGCAACAGTCACATGTTAATCTGATTTGGGCAACATTTTGGTTTTCTTCAAGGATTTTTGTTGGCATGTTATCCCTTTCTTTAGTTATGTCATAGCAAGTGTTTCATTGAAGTTTCTTTGTTTCTTGAGGTATCTTTTGTTGGGGAAGTGAGTCTTTGAAACTTGCGTGTACCGTACTGTATGAAAATATGGATAAAAATTTCTGTGTGTAAAATTTTTTTAACACAAAAAAGGGTGTCGTATCTCATTTAGATGAATTTGTGGCGTAAATAATGTATAAATTTTAAAAAGAAGCAAGGAAAAGGTTATCTTTTTACATGATATTGATCGATTATATCTTTAGCTTTCTCTCGTCGCTCTTGGTGCTGTTGAAGGAATTTGTTGAGTTTTTCGGCTATGTCCTTTTTGCATTCACCGCAAAGCATTTCCCCTGCGAGACATTTGCGTTCACGTTCGTTAAGTTTTTG
The DNA here is from genome assembly GCA_964640475.1 of uncultured Candidatus Bathyarchaeia archaeon. Taxonomy (GTDB): domain Archaea; phylum Thermoproteota; class Bathyarchaeia; order Bathyarchaeales; family Bathycorpusculaceae; genus Bathycorpusculum. Next base: position 28,229 of record CAZXGX010000004.1, on the reverse strand, counting down.
TGTGTCTTCCTCAAACAGGTAGTAGTAGTATTGGAATATACTGCAGATTGTTGGATCGGCACCTGCTTTTCGTTGTTCTGCTGCTGTGCCTTTGCCGCCTGTGAAGGCGTTCCAGATCTTTTTCTTTACTATGTCAGGTTGGTCTGTTGTGAATATGCTGGTTTCAGGCATAGAGGCGCTCATTTTGCCGCCTGCTCCGAGTCCTGGGAGAAAACGGCAATGAATCTGCGCAGGTTTATAGTAGCCAAGTTTTTGGGCAATATCGCGTGTTACACGCCAATAGGGGTCTTGGTCAATTGCTGCTGGGATAAGTGCAGGAACATTTTCACCTGTTAATTTTTTATGTATAAAGCATGGTGCTGCTTGAAGTGCAGGCCAGAAAACCCAGCCTATGTTTGTACTATCTTGGAAGCCAAAACTGCTTCGTGCAGTACTATAGGTGATGCGTTTAGCTACTTCAAGAGCAATATCATACAGGAGGTCAATGTCTTTTGTATCGTAGATAATGAAGGTGTCTTCGGGCTTAAAACCGAGTGCTATAAGATCCAGTGCGTTTTCGTATGACCATTTGGCTGTATTTTGTAGGTTTTGATCGTCGCTAATTAGGTATTTTTCGTCATCTGTTATTTGGAAATATAGTCGTGTTTTGAATTTTTGCTGGATGTGTAGAGTAAAAATCCAGGGAACAAGATGTCCAATGTGAACGGGACCTGAAGGTCCTCTCCCGGTATAGAGAACAAATTTTTTTCCCTTATCATATAAATTGAGAACTGTGTCTAAGTCTCGATGGCTGAAAAAAATTTTACGTTCTAATTGAAGATGAAGTTTATCTGTGTGACTTTCTACACGTTTAAGAAGTTCAGGTGTCAGGGGTTGAGTACCGAATTCACGTATTAACCGTTCGTAATCAACTTTACCTTTAACTTCCCATGGCGTAACTACCATTTCATTATTGTTTTCGTTACTATTTGGTGAAGCCGTAATGTATCACCGATTTATTGTTGTGAAAAAGGGGGTTTGGGGCATATATGTTTTGGTATTATCTTTCTTTCCATCGTGTAGCTACAGCACCAATGATTATGAAAACAACTGCTAGAACCGCAACTATTACCAAATTTGTATATGCACCTTCTGGGAAATTGTAGACCATTGAATACCGTAAACCGTCTGAGAAGTATGTTAGAGGCATGATTTTTGAGATTGCCTGAATATATGACGGTGCCATGTCTAATGAGAAGAATGTGCCAGAAAGGAACATCATTGGGAAGGCCACTGCGTTTCCGAAGGCGTTTGCAGCTTCAATGTCTTTGAATAATCCTGCGATAGTCATACCTATACCTGAAAACAAAATTGAACCCGTTAGAAGTATGACTATTGATAATACATCAGGTATAATTCTAACATTAAAAATTACCCAACCTGCAGCTATCATGATGGCTGTAAGCATCAAATTAAGTAATGCTTGACTTAATACGTTACCTAGTATCCAATCAAGCTTTGTTAATGGCGTTAATGAAAGCCGTTTTATAATCCCACGTCTCTTAAATTCTGAAGCAGTTGTGGATAGACCTATTATGCCGTTAGTCATTATGAAAGCGGCTGTTATACCAGGTATATAATAATCAACTGCGCCGTATTTTATGTTGGTTGCTGATTCCTCGTTAATCGTTATTATGTTTTGTGCGCCTATTAGTTTATAGTTGAAAGCGTTGGTTACGCTGTTAATTATGCTTTTTACAATTAGGCCTCCTTGATCGGATGGGTCAGTTATGATTGTTATGGATGTGCTTGTTTGGGGAATTGTATCGTTGAATTGTTGAAGAGAGCTAAGGCCTTGCTGGAATGCTATTTTTTGTGATTCATCCATGTAAGACTGGAAGTATTGGTAAGTCATGTTTTGTGTATCGTAGCAGATGCTTAATCTTACTTTCATTGTTCCATTGAGCAGATCGTCGTTGAAGCCGTCTGATATTATTAGGATACGCATATTACCACCTAATGGTCCAAGGGAATCTCGAACGTATTCTGTAGCGTTTAATTCTGAAGGAACTATTCTTATGTTGAAAGTGTTTGTACTGTTTAATGCAGTTATGAAAGCTGAAGATAATTCTGTTGGTTGTCCTTGATCGTCTATGTCCAAATTTTGGATGTAAATATTGTATTGCGACGAGCCACCTACTCCTGAAAAAATGGATCCAAACACTATTAACAGGAGTAGTGGGAAAAGAATACTAAAGAATAAACCTGAACGAGAGCGCATCCAATTTATTGTTACTGCCTTGAAAATTGTGACTACTTTCATTGTGTAAGCTCTCCTTCATCTGTTATACGTCCACCAGTAATCTTTAGAAAAACATCTTCTATTGTTGGAGTCTGAATTTCAATGCTTTTATCAAGCTTCATTTCAGTTAATGTAGACATAAAATTCCAGAACTCTTCAACATTTGGAATCTTGATAAATACATCATCATTTCCATTAAGTGTAATATGATCATGTTTTTTCTGCAGTTTGTCAGCTACTTTTTTTCCTGCTTTTCTAATTATCAGGGTTTTTGAGCCACCATATTGATTAATTAGCTCTTCCGGAGAACCAATTGCAGAAATCTTGCCTTTTTGAATAATGGCGACTCGATCAGCCAAAGTTTGGGCTTCTTCCATATAATGGGTTGTTAAAAAGACGGTTTTTCCGAGTTTTTTTAGGTCAGCTATTACTGTCCAGACGTCCCGTCTAGCTTTTGGATCTAAACCTGTCGTAGGTTCATCAAGAAAAATAAGTTGAGGATCGCTAATTAATGCCGCTGCAACACCAACTCTTTGTTTTAAACCACCAGAAAGGTTTTCAAAACGTACTTTTTTCTTATCTTCAAGATCTAAGAGCTTGATTACTTCCTCTGTTGGTAGATGTTTTTGGTACATTTCTCCAATTAAATCAATATTTTCCTTAACAGTCAGCTTGTCTAATGCGCTATAATCTTGAGGCAATACCCCAATTTTACGTTTAATTTCTTTAACTTCAGAATTGCTATTTACGTTGTAACCTAAGACTTTAGCGGATCCGCTTGTTAATGGCCGAAGGCACTCAAGAATTTCGACAGTTGTTGTCTTTCCAGCACCATTAGGTCCTAGAAAAGCAAATATTTCTCCCTCGTAAACTTGAAAGGAAATTTCATCAACTGCTTTAACATCATTGTAATGTTTAACTAAGGTGTCTACTTCCACAACTGCTTTGCTCATAGTATTTTTCTCGCCCTATTGTTATGCTGGTTGTCAAGTTTACTTTTTAAAATTTGTTAAAAGAAAGCCTATCTGTCAAGAGAAACATGAGTATTTGACTATTTATCTAAAGATTAGGCGTCTAAAGTAGACTAATACTCCACCAATTATCCCTATAATTAAGCTGACAGCAACTATGATTACAATCGTTTCAGTGTTAATTAGGCCTTGATTATCCCCTTGATTGCTTGGGCTAGGATATAGTGAGGTTAAATCAGCTTCAGGGATTTTTGTTGTGCTACCATTAGAGCCTGAAGTAATTGCAAAGGGCGCCATAAGAGGGTAATTATCGTACATGTTATCAAAAACGTTATACGCTATGTCTCCTATGCCGTCACTATTCTGGTCCACACCTTGATAAGCATCCCAGTAGTTGCCTGTTTTACCATTATCCCAAGAATTGCCAATTGAATATGAAGAATTACCTGTGGATAGTATCGTTTGTTGGTGCGTTTCAAAGCAGGGTACTTGATTATTTATCAAATTATTATAGTAGAATGTATTGTTGCTTGAGGCGGCGTATATGCTTATTCCATATTTGCATGATGTTACGTTGTTTTGGGTTATGTTGTTTTGATTAGAGTTGCCCAGTTGGATGCCTGCTTTACAATTAATAATAACGTTACTTGTGATTGTATTGTTTGAGCTTAAGAAAAACTCTAGAGCACAATCATGATTGTACAGGGTGTTGTGGTGAATATTATTGAATTGGGTTCCACCCTCGTTAATATCTCCAAGTTGGATGCCTGCCGTGTTGAATCCTGAATTATGGACGGCTTCAGCTTCAGCTGAGTAAACAGTGTCACAGAGAGTATTACTGTAAATTTCATTATAATTGGCGGAATTGCTTAGTTTAATGGAAATACTAGAATAGGTTATTTTGTTAGCAAAAATCCTGTTGTATGTACTTGTAACTAATTGAAGTGAATTCAGATTGTTGTCATGAATGGTGTTATTGCTCGAATTAGTGAGTACTACGTAACCGCGGCAAGCTAAAATTTCGCTATTTCGAGTTTCAACCAACTGAATTGAAGTCCCATAATTGTATGTTGGTTTGATATTTTTTATAACTATATTATCGCAGTTAAAAAGGTAAACCAGCCCTGCTCCTTCAATAATCTTGTTGGATTGACCCTCGAGATAGACAAGCGATTTGCCATCGACGAGATTGCCTGAAGCGGTTGTTTGAGTTGAAGTTGTACTATAAATTCCACAGCCGATAAACGTATTGTTAGATAGATTTGTTCTGGTTGTTGATGGTGCAAAATATATACCACCCTTGTGGTCCTGAGAATTAAATTGATTATCTAAGATAGTTGTATCAACTGCATCACTGAGATATAGGCACCATCCAGCCTCTTTGGATGAATTGCTAAAGGCGTCTCCGACAACCTCAATGCTATTGTTGATAATTTTATTCTTAGAAGCTGAAGGTAAGCCTATATAGCTTGAGTTTGAAGGCCAATTTGTTACCATCCAAAAATTAATACCTGTTTCAAAATTACTTATTTGACAATTTTGAATACTCACATTTCGGCTTCTGAGCATATAAATAGCTGTGCCTTTACCTGAGCCTTCAATTGTGTATCCTGCACCATCAAAAACAATGTTATCTTTTTCTATGAAAATAAATGCTTCATTACTTTCAACTGAACCAGAAATATCTGCGGTAAGAGTGTAAATTAGACCATTCTGCTGAATTTTATTTGTTCCCTCAATTGTTCCATCAGTTCTAATTCGGATTATGGCTGATGAAGACGCAGCGCTTACAACTCCAGGTTCAGAGGTGACAATAAGAACAGAAGAAAATAGTAGAATAATAATTAAAGCAAAACCTACTTTGTTCATATTGGTCGCCCAATTGATTATCGTTGTTTTCTCTCTTAAATGTTTACGGAAAAAGAATGAAGAAAAAACAATCAAATGAGAACCAAGAATCATGTTTGAATTGCATTTAATTCGTCAAATTAACAGACTTATAATGTTTGGCATTAATTATATAGAACTAAACAGGTACTAACAGTACAAATTCATGAACTTTGTTAATTAGCGTACTTTATATAATAGCAGTCTTGTTTTTTCTGCATTTGAGATGCCGCTTATGCATTTGGAAGAAATGAAGAAAGAGATTGAAACGCTTGTAATAACAAAGGGATTCTATAATAGACCTGAAGATATTCCAAAAAAACTTCTTTTTGCCTTTATTGAGCTTGGTGAAGCTAGTGATGCATGGAAAAAGGGATTGCCTGAAGAAGAAATTGCTGAAGAACTTATAGATGTTATGTTTTACATTTTAGATGCTAGCCGTTTAGCTTGCCCAAACATGAACTTGGATGAAGTTTTTAAAAAGAAACTAGACAAAAATATGAATCGCCCCTTTCAATATGGTGAAGGACATCGTAACAAACAACCCTAAAACTCTAATTTCGTTTGCAGACAGTTTTTAGGGAACTAAATACAAGAAAATAAGCTGAGTAAACGTGACCTTTGTATATCCAAATAATCTGAAGTTTGAATGTAATAAATGTGGAATATGTTGCGGTGATACTAAAGAGAAGGCAAGGCATATTCTCTTGCTTGATTTAGAAGCAAAAAAAGTTTCAGAAAGAACTTCATTAGAGGTTAGTGATTTCTCATTTAGAATCGAAGGAAAAGAACCTTATAATCTTGAAATGAAGAAAAATGAGGATGGTAAATGCGTTTTTCTCAGAGAAAATTCTTGTACCATTTACAGTTTCAGACCATTAATTTGCAGGTTTTATCCTTTTGAATTAAAATTTAACATTGAACAAAATAGATACTTGTTTGAATTTACTCTTGAATGCCCTGGGATAAATGCTGGAAAAGAAATGAGATCTGTAGATTTTAGGAGGCTTTTCCTTTTAGCTAAAGAAAGACTGCTTAGCAACGGTTAATGCTTGTTTTGGCGCTTGTTAATGATATTATTGGTTTCTTCTGTGTGTACTTGTATCCACATGAACATTTGAAGCCTTTAATCTTGTTTCCGTGTTGGAGAATTGGTTCCCATTTATTTGCTTTACAGGATGAGTTTTGCTTGTGGATATGCCATAATGTTTTTGCGTCATTTATTGAAATTGGGACATTGGTTTTTGCGGAGGTTATATACCATGAGAGGTAGGCAACAAATGATATACATGCACCAACGGCTAAGGTGAGTGTGGGTGTAAACATTTTTTTCACCTGTATTTTAGTTGTACTCATATACAATAGGTCCATATACGAACCTATCGCTTAGTTCAAAGAACTATTACATCTTAAGATATAAACGTTCCTAAAATCCAACAAGAACTACATTTGTGAAAGAACATCATCTTTGTACAGGATATAACCGCAATAATGACATTTTAAAGACAAAGGTTCCTGGCTCTCAACAGTAAACTTGGAGTCAACAGGTTCATCACTATTACTAACACAAACTGGATTGACACACTTGATTATACCATTAATCAAGTTAGGTAGTTTAACTTCTAATTTCTCCACAACCCTATAATTACGAACAATATTGATAGAAGCATGAGGTGCAACTAATGCAATCTTGTTAACCTCCTGAGCGTTAAGTGCCCTCCCCTCAATCTTCACTATATCCTTAACTCCAAACTGTTTGCTTGGAACATTAATTGCAATCGTAATAACTCTCTTCTCTTTGCTAGTAATTCCTAAAATTTTAACTACATCTAAAGCGTATCCACCAATAATATGGTCTATTACTGTACCATCTTTAATTTTTGAAACCCTAAGGTCTACATCACTCAATGATTATTACCAGCAACAAAGCATATGCGTAATAAGCAAATAAGTTTTACATAGAATTATATGAAAAAACGAGTTTATTTTGGGCTGGTTTGCGTAGTTGGGAATTTCGAACGTAAATCGATAACTGTTGTGCCTGCGAACTTGTCGAAGTATCGTTGGAACATGTCGTTCTTTATTCTCCAGCCAACAAGCACGTCAAACGGTAACAAAGGTAGGACTTTTCCAAAGTTTCTCACGGCTGCATGGTCGTATGACATTTTTTTGCCGTCTGTTCTAACTACTTTTAAACCGATAAAGCGTTTCCCTAAACTTTGACCATTGAAACCTTCAAGCAAAGTAGAATAAACCCATAAAAGTCCAATAGTTATGAAAAGAATATTACTGATATTATTTTCAAACTCAAGTAACGTGTAAGAAGTCAGTAATTCTGGAAGCAAACTGATAGCTAATGTTATTGCCAAAATCAGACTAAAATCAATCGAATAAGCAAAAAATCTCTTCTTAAAAGAAGCCAATGGCAGATGTGATTTTCTTCTCTCAACATCAGCTACTTCAGCCCATCCTTCTACATCATGGATAACTCTTACGGCACTTTCACCTGCACGACTTAGCTTATATTTGCCAGCAGGAGTCTGCTCTATGAATGGCGCCAAGGTTCTTAAATGAAAACTTAGTTTGCCTGTATCAACCTTAAGTAGGTTTAACAAGTCAGTGAAGGATGATTCTCCTTTATTACTTAGATCAAGAAGGATTTCTCTTCGTAAAGGATGCGAAAGCACCGATAATATCTTCGAAACGTTTCCTTGATCCACCGACATTTCTAAAACCTAAATTTCTATTATTAATCATTGTTTTAGCTAATGTAGATTGCATATATCGTATCATTTTAACTTTTTCCAACATAAATCCTATTTAAAAATCTCATTTTTTGTAGAGAAACACATCTTAATAGCACCAATCAATACATCTATTGTATGTCAAGTGCGGACTTAGCGGTCAGAGTATTTCGCCAGTTGGAGGGCGAAGACCTTAGAATTCTCAACATAATTGAAGCAGCGATGAGCAAACACGAGTTTGTTCCAATAGAGCAAATACAAAAATACGCAAAAGTCCCAATGGACAGGGTAGAATACATCATCAGCAAACTAAACAAACTAGGTTTAATGCAAAAAATAAAGGGATCATACGTTGGATATACACTAAATTATGTTGGTTACGATTGCTTAGCTTTAAACAGCCTTGTTAAAGCAAACATAATTTCATCTTTGGGCCAAACAATAGGTGTAGGAAAAGAAGCAGACGTTTATAACGCTTTAAGCCCAGATGGTAAAACAATCGCGATTAAATTTCATCGTTTGGGTCGAATAAGCTTTAGGCAAACTCGGCGTAAAAGAAGTTACACTCGTGAACATTCCACTTGGCTTTTCCAATCGCATTTAGCTGCAGAAAAAGAGTTTCAGGCAATGCAATTAGTTTACAGGAATGGCGTTTCTGTGCCAGAACCGATTAGTCACAATAGACATGTAATTGCGATGGGAATTATTGAAGGCGGAGAATTATCAAAGTGGCGGAAAATAATCAACCCCAAAAAAGTATTAAAGGAAATTTTACGCAATATCAGAAAAGCCTACCTTAAAGCACACGTTATTCACGGGGACCTAAGCGATTATAACATTATCCTTAAGCCGGATATGCATATCCTAATTATAGATTGGCCACAACATGTTTTTGCAGATCATCCTAATGCAAATGAACTACTTTTACGGGATGTCCAAAACGTGTTGACTTTTTTTAATCGACGATTTGATGTTAAAGTTGAAACTAGTTTAGCTTGTGATTATGTAACTGGGAAAGTAAGAAGTTTAAGTGTTTAGTGCTTGTTAGCATCTAAAACAATGTAGAGAACATTGTTCCCACGCAATAGGACGTTGCCATAGTTGGTGAGAGCTTGCTCGTCTTTAAATTCGGTTGCTCCTTCTAGGAGAATGTTCATGTGACCGTCACATTTGATCATTTTTCCCTTATATTCGCACCCGTTTTTGAGAACTACTTCGATGTTTCCGTGCAATTGTTTTATTAGTACATTCAACGGTTTTTTACTTGGTTCCATCATAGTACCGTATTCCTTGAACATTAGTTAATATCCAAAACCCATCACCCAATATAAAAGGCTTATCACTGACTCAGGGCGATGTGCCCCGTTCTACTTCCCCCTCTTCTTTTTCTTTGGTTTTTGGTTGCTGTTTAACCGTTTATTTGTTTGTGTGGGATATCACCAAGCATTGAGTGATAGCTATGAGTCTGTTTTTTGTTAGTGACATTCCAAACAAGCAAAGAAATTTTCGCTTTAGTCTCTCGTCGCCTTATAAAATTGACTATGTTTGCTGAGCAAAAAAGTCTGAGGATACAGCATTAATTATTTCGTAACAATGTAAAATGAATAATTTTAAAAATATTGATCAGCTAAATGCTGTTCTTTTATCAGAACAAGCTGTTCTTTCAGGAGATTCATAAGTCGGATAATTTTTAATATTGTTGATGGTTGAAAGTGTATAAAAAAATTCTCAGCCTATTAACAATTGGATTTCTGTTTTCTACCGTTTTTTTTAATTTTGGTTTTTGTGCTGAATCGAATTCTTCGGTGCCTTTTAGCTACGATGAACTTGATGCCGAAATTAGGGTAACTTCTCCAATTAGAAACTACACTTATTCTAATTCTACTATTGTGATAAACGCAAGTTTGTATGTAGATGGACTCGAGTATGAGCCAGGAACTCATTATATTCCATATGATAACATCAGTTGTGTTTATAGTTTAGATGATTCCGATTGGCAAAACATGTTTCTTTTTTCGGTTGAATATGGTGAGCCTACTTCAGATCTTGTGAATAATTATTATTATAATTATATGTGGCTAAATTATTCTGCAGTTTTGTATAATGTCACTGAAGGGGCACATTACTTGAGAATAGATGTCCAGCCTAATAGTATTCGTTCGAGGGATAGTGGTAGCGGTTATGATGATCCGTTAGTTTATTTTTATGTTAAAAATCAACTGATAACTGAATCCACCATTATACTGCTAGGTGGATTAATTATTGCTGCGACCACTTTTTTAGGGGTCTCGATTTACATAATAAAAAAGAAGTCATCCAACAAGACTCTTAGAAAGAATTGATATGAAGTCTTTTTCTAAGAAGAATATTTCTAGTGTTGTGTTTGCTTCATTAGATTATATGTGGTTTGTTTTCGGATCGTTTTTTCGATTGTT
>CAZXGX010000004.1:0-17811 GCA_964640475.1 uncultured Candidatus Bathyarchaeia archaeon | reverse complement strand
TGTTTGCTTCATTAGATTATATGTGGTTTGTTTTCGGATCGTTTTTTCGATTGTTGGATGTTAGAGTTTGGATATTATTGATAATGCAGCAACTATTAGGAAGGCAACTCCAGTCCAGAAAAGGTCTCCGCTAGTGAGGAAATATACTATAATAGCGACAAGTATGGCTGGGATTAATGCCAGGAACAATTTTATTAGAACAATAATAGCCAAACCAATAATTACTAAGATGATAAGCGCTGTCAGGTCGAATCCTTCAAGGCCTATACTGCTAAGAATCGAGTAGATGACTGCGGTAAATATGTTGTAATCCAAATAGAACACCTAAAGAACTTTTGTAGTAAGAAGGTAAAATATTTTGCCCAAAAAGGTTGCTCATTAGCCCACAAGATTCTAAGCGCTTGTTTTCGCTTTAACTTTTGGAAGAACTTCCTTTTGTGTCAGCACTATACCGAATGTTGTTATTCTAAATCTGTCATCAATAGTTTTGGCGGTTAATTCGTTTTTAATAAGTTCTCCTAAGCGTGTGCTAACTATTTTGCTGTTTTTGCCCAGTTTGGTTTGTAACTCATCTTTTGAAAGGGAATCACTGGACAGTAATCCAAGCTTGCTACCAAGATATTGGGCTGTTAGCCAAATGCATAAGGCGTCATTGTCAGTTAGCTTATTCTTTGGCACAAGCAGGTTTGCACCTTCTGGAGAAAACGCCACAATACCGTCTAGATCTTTTACTAGTTGCTGCGTGTCAACATTTAGTGTCAGTTTTTGTGCTATTTCAAAAGAGGGCAAGTATTCTCTAAAAAAATGGTCAAGCAACAACCATGTTTCTTCTATAGACGCCGAGAAATCCTTCTCTATATCTTTGTATTTTAAGTGGACACTGATTTTGTCGGTTTTGCTGCTCAACTCATTTTTCCTCTAAGCTTAGCTAGAACCTCTTCTTCCACCCATTTTTCGCCTTGAATAGTAAGTTTAAATTCGGGCTTGCTTGGGTCTGGTTTGAAGACTTGACCACGTTTTGTCATTTCGTTTAAGCGTGCTGGAACCATACTTTTTATGCCGCTGGATTCTAAGAGTTTTTGAACTTGGGCGGCAGTGTTTTTTCTTTCGTTTGAAGCATAAAGCACCAATCCCACTGCTTCATAATGAGTCAAGTTTTCACGTGTAACTATCAATGGTCCTTCTGTTGTTGGTTCGATTATACCTTTTAACTGCGCTCCTGAAGGTGTTAAACGGTTAGAAACAAAGTCTGAAAGTTTCTCCACAAAATTTTCTGGAATAGACTCCAGCATATCCATGATTTCTTGTGGATGGTCACCTTCAATAACGACTTCACCAAAAGATGTCTTTATTCGAGCTTCAATGCGCTTCAATGTAATACACCATTAAGTTATATGCTGTGTTTTCTCTTTTTAGTATTTGTGACAGGTTTGCGGCAAAGCGGAAGTTAACTTAAAAAAAGAGTTATTTTAGGCGTTCCTTTAAGAGCTTGTTCACTAGATCAGGGTTAGCTTTACCACGAACTTCCTTCATAGTAGCACCCATAAGCATACCAAAAGCATTCTTACCTAGCTTATCGATTTGCTGCTTGTTTGCCTTTATTATTCGATCAATTATTGGCGTTAGGTCTGTTTCAGTGTACATTTTCAAGCCTAAAGCGTCGATTCCATCTTGAAGGGTTTTGTCTTGGTTTTTTGAAAGCCAACTAAATACAGCAGATATTGCTTCTTTAGCTAATTCACCTGAGCCAACAGCATTGAATAAGCTTTTAATTTGTTTCTCGCTAACATTGTCTACTTCTAAGCCTTCACGCTTAAGTGATTTTACGGTTTCAGTGAGAAACGCGGCAACTGTTGAAGCTGGAACACTTGTTTCTTTAACGATCTCTTCGAATATGCTGTTGTATTCTGAGTCTGTAATCTGTTTAGCTAATTTGTCGTTTAATCCGTATTGCTTCATTAGGCGTGCAAGCTTTTTGCTGGCTGGTTCTGGCAGATTTGAACGAATTTTTTCTACGAGTTCGCTGGTTATCTGCTGAACTGGAATGTCTGTTTCAGGGTACATTCTTGCTGCGCCTGGTCTTGGACGCATGTAACGTGTTGTGCCATCGTCTTTTGCTGTTCGAGTTTCAGCTGGAACACCAACTAAGGCTTCCTGTGCCCGCTCTACTACAGCTTTCAAGGCATCTTGAACATTTTCTGCTGTATCAGCTACAAAAACAAAGGCGTCGTTATCATTTACATCGACTGCTTTTTGGACTTCAGCGACTTCTTCTATGGTTATACCGTAATTTGGCATTTCATCAGAGTGGAATATTCCGCCGACTCTGCCCCAGAATTTTGCTCTATCCGAGAGTTCAGTGCCAACTCGGAAGCCGGGCATTAACTCTTTTTTCAATAGACCAATAAATCCAGGTAGTTTTACAGCCATAACTTGAAGATTTCTATCGATTGCTTTGCGAATGACTTTTGATTTTGTTTCCTTGAAAACGCTTGTAACGTCAACGAAAGCCTGCTTTAGGGATTCAGCAGTTATTCCTCGCTTAATTAATTCTTCTTTAACGTTGATTAAACCAAGTTGACGTTGAACCTCATACTCTACAACTGTGGAAATTAACTCTAGTTCCTGAACACCTTTGATTTCAATCAAGGCACCATTTGGAATTGAAACGTTTAGGTCTTGGCGGATTGTTCCTAAGCCGCGCATGACTTTGCCTGTGTCACGCAGAATTCTGCCAATAGCAAATGCAACTTCCTGTGCCTCTTTAGGAGAGTAAATTACTGGTGCAGTTGCAACTTCAATCAGGGGTATTCCTAAACGATCGATGCGGTAACGAATGGTTTTTCCGTCGTCTTGGGTTCCAGTTTTTCTTGCAGCATCTTCTTCTAGACTTGCAGCTTGCATCGGAATGATTTTTTCGCCAACTTTAATCCAGCCATCTAAAGCGATTATGCTTGTTCGTTGGAAGCCTGTGGTGTTTGAGCCGTCAATAACGGTTTTACGCATAACATGAACTTCATCGACAGGCTGCATATTCATCATTAATGAAGCCGTTAAAACTACTTCGACTGCATCTATGTTTAAGGGGTGTGGTGGCTCCTCGTCCATCTCCACTAGACAGGAGCTTTTATGGTTTGCTTCATATAGAATTCTAACACCTTTCTGGAATTCGAAAAATGCTGCTGGGTCCACTTGTCCAAGCTCGCTTTGGGTTGGTCTTAAACGTCGCAGGAACGTGATTTCTGGGTCTTCTTTGAATAAGTCTGGTGGGCAACTGCAGAAGAGTTTTGAGCCGACGTTGAGTTGCTGGTGGATTTCTAAACCGACTTTTAAACCGATTTTTTGGTAATCGACAGCTGCCATTTTTTATTCATCCCCGTAAACAGTCTTTTCCTGAGTAAACGTACGCGGTGAAAATTCACCTGCAATATTGGTTTTAAGCAAAGTTTTTGCCTCTTCAACGTTATTAGTCTGCCCTAATGCCCACATGAGTTTAACAAGCCCTGTCTCAGGGAACATATCATCCAACGGGACAACACCAAACGAGAGTAAATCGCGACCTGTATCGTAAACATTCATGTTAACTCGTCCCCAAATGCATTGAGAAGCCAACGCTACCAGAACGCCATGTGCCACTGCGTTTTTAATTGCATTAAAGCAATATTTGCTAACGTGCCCAAGACCTGAACCTTCAAGCAGTATGCCTTTTATGCCTTGGTTAACGTAAAAGTTGATTATTTCAGGATTAAGTCCAGGGTAGAATTTTACTAAAGCTACTTCTTCACAGAAATTTGGTTTCAGAACCAATTCCCTTTTTGGGTCTCGACGCATATAATGGTCGGTCTGCATGGCAACTTTTAAGTCTTGAACCTTAACGATTGGGGAACCGTTAATTGATTTGAATGTATCTCGGCGGCTTGTATGGCACTTACGAACTTTTGTGCCTCTATGCACAATGATTGCTGCGTCAGAGACTGTTTCATGCATAGCTAAACCAACTTCAGCAAATGGCGCTTCACCAGCAGCTTTCACTGCCCCAATCAGGTTAGTTGCGGCGTCACTGCTTGGGCGATCTGACGAACGTTGGGCGCCAACTAGAATTACGGGAACTGGAAGATTTTGAAGCGCAAAACTCAATGCAGCTGAAGTATAAGCCATGGTATCTGTGCCGTGGGCAATCACTAGGCCATCTACGCCTTGCTCTATGCGTTTGGCTACTTTTTTTGCAAGTTCAGTCCAGTGCTGCTGGTTGATGTTTTCGCTGTAGAGACTGAAAACGATTTCCGTATCAACTTGAGCTACATCGCTGAGTTCTGGAACAACACCATAGAGGTCGCTAGCTGAAAGGGCACTGCGGACTGCGCCTGTACGGTAATCTACTCGGCTTGCAATTGTTCCACCGGTACTCATGATAACGACGTGCGGCAGGGCTGGATTCTGTTTAGGCAGTGGTGGTGAGGCGAATGATGGTTTGGTGCCTTTGCCGATTTTTTCAACTTTAACATCGCCTTTGGCGTTGATGCCGACGTTGTAGCCGCTTTTCATTTTAATAATGATGTTTGTTGCTTCACCTAGCTCTGAGCGGGGAATAAGAATGCCCTCGTAATCTTTGCCTTTGCTGGTGATGTGTATGATGTCGCCAACGTCGCAGTTGGCAAGTTTAAGCAGGCGTAACGCTTCGTCCTTGTAACCTGAATTCTCAAGCTCATTCATTCTTAGATCTCTTCTTTGAAACAGTTCCCATGCCGCGTGAAACCAGAACGCATGGATTATTGTTGTACCTTACGCATTCATGACTAAAAGCTTTGTTAATACTTTTTATGCAAAAAACTGTTAAAGAGAACAACTTCTTTGCAGCTAACTTAAAAATAAGAGGACACATGTCAAAAATGCTTTTTACAGTGTTTAGGTGTGGATTCGTTTTTTTAAGTAAAATAGAATTCCAACACTAACCACAACTGCAGAAACAACCGAAGTAACTGTGGCAGTTGGAAAATTACTTGTTTGCGGTGGTTCTTCTTTGGCTAACTCTGAAACTTTAAAAGTACCAATTTGAGGGTTGCAGGGTTTTCCAAATTGGTCCCAAGCAAAAACCGTTATATTATGAGTACCCAATGATGCGTAAAGAGTGGTGTTTCCAAGAATTGTTACATTGTGTCTTCCGTCTAAACTATAAGCAATTTGCGAAGCATTACCGTTTATAATGAAATTTAGAGTAACGTTATTTGAAAGATACGTTTGGTTCTCGATTGATAAGTCGGAAATTTGAAGTGGAGCCACGTCAACCGGTGATTGTGGCGTGTAAGGGTCATCTGAGTCTACTGTGAATACGACAGAGTCTGTCCAGACTGCTTGATATTCGGAACTGCCTGGACTTATAGGTTGAAATGGCCCACTTGGGGGTAAGTTAGTTCCACACCAATGCACCGTGACTACAAGTGTAACAGTTAAATTGTGCGAGCCATCTGACAGCGTAGGCAATTTTATAGATCCGAATGCTGAGTACATGGCATGCAACTCATCATTAGGATTGTAGACCCAATAAGGTATAGCATAACTATTTTCTCCAGAATCGAGATTGTACGTTAAAGTATAATCAAGTGGACCATGTGTGAAAGTTACGTTTAAAATTAGGGATCTGGAATGGTAGGTCGTACTTATTGGAGATAGAATTTCAACAACAGAATACGAACGTGTGACTGCAGATTCAACTTTAACAGTTAAACCGCTAAGAACAAACAAAACCACTGACATTAGTATTAGGAATACCCACACTTTTTTTAGGACCATCTCAAGAGTTCTCCAGCACTTAGCATTACTCAATTAAAACAGTAAGAAAGATGCATATTACTCTCCCCAGAGAACACTCTGTTCTCCAATAAGAACACCCCCAGACTAAGTTGAGACACTGAGAACCAAGTCTCACTTTCTGTTTCTTTATTCATTACTGCACTTACTCAACATGTAGCGTTTGAGTTTCTTCGTCAGCCTATCTCTGGGAGAACAATCCAACTTGTTAATGCCGCACCCTCGTAGAATATGTCTGCTGATACATCAACAAATGAACCTGGTTTAATTGTTCCCAACATCACATATGTGTCATTTGCCACGGTTGCTCCTTGATAAAGAACTACATGAAGCTTACAGTTGAATGCAGAAATTTGCCCCACGTTCCATACTTCACCAGCCACGTAGAATCTGATCCTTCCTGACCATGGATGATTCGCATAAGGAGAAGCACGTATGTCCTTGACACCAAGCCGTGTGACTAGTTCTGGAGGATTTGCCTTACTTTGATGTGTTTGCAGTTGACTTTGCAGATTTGCTTTTTCATTTTGAAGGTCTACTATATGGTATCTAAAATCATCAACTTGTTTTTGAACACCATTATTTTCTGTGTTAAAACTGCAAAGTTGGGCTAAAAAGTAAGCATTAACGATAAGACTCCCTAACAGAATCACCAAAACGAGCATCAATGCAAATTTTGTTTTCAACATGTATCCTCCTAGTCACATTGAGGCGTCAGAGTCCAGTTGGTTAAAGCATCCCCAGTGTAGTAGATATTTGATGCCACATCCACATAGAATCCTACATCAATGGTGCCAAGCTCAACATAAGTATCATTTACCACCGTTGCTCCTTGATAGAGCGTCACGTGAAGTCTACAGTTGCGAGCTACGGTCGTTCCGACGTTCCATATTTCGCCAGAAATGTAAAGACGGATTTCTTGACCTGTATCGGTAAACCTCATATCCCTCGCTCCTAATCGCGTCACGAGTCTTGGCCCCTCTTGAATAAGCAGGTTCAGTTGGTTTTGAAGTTCGGCTACTTCATTTTCAAGAGTATTTGCTAATATGCCAAGTTCTAAGGCTTGTTCTTTAATAGCGACATTGCGTAGAGCAGAATCGCGTTGTTCAATGTAGAAATAGACGTTTCCTACGAGACTCACTAACAAAATAGACACGAATATTATCAGGGAAAGCTTCAATTTCAAATAGGCTTCACCGTTTCTTGCTAACTTCTCTAAAGCATCGTCAAAGAACATTAGCAACCAAAAGTGCCTATTAGCTCTCCCTAGAGAACACCCTGTTCTCCCAGAAGAACAATAACAAACTCAAGGAGAAATTCGAACCTGTATGCATACGTAAAATTACGATAGGAATTTGGAAACATATGGTCCATCATGCTTGAAGCCGAACCGCATGTAATACCGTTTAGTACCTAGTGCACTAATTACCAAGAGCTTCTTTAGATCGTACTCTTCTTTGGCAACCCGTTCAGCTTCCTCTAAAAGCTTAACACCATAACCTTTATGTTGCCAAGCCTCCGCAACGTGTTTCCCAACAGGCACTAAGGGACCATAAACATGCAGTTCACGCACAATCGCCGAGGGCACCGTTGTAATTTCAGGTCTATGCGCTTTAGGAGATGGTACACGAAGACGCAAATAGCCAAGTAACACGTTGTTTTGGGGGTCTTCGGCTGAAATGAAAAATTCTTTGCCTTCTGAAGCATCGTATTTCTGGGTTAAGATTTTCACGTTTTCCAAGTTTGGTTTAACATGATCTGCTTCCCATCTGTGCCCAACTTCTCGACATCGGATGCATTGACACTGAACCCCTTTAGTTTTCAGGTTTTCAGTTATGATCTGACGCAGGTTGCTCTTTTTTACGCCCTCCAGGATCAATCTCGCAGGAATGTCTCGTTGGACACGCATAACTCGAACCCAGGTAGGAATGAATTTTTTGATTTCCGCTATTACTGCCGCAGCTTCTTCGGTTGTATAGGGTTTATATGTGCCTTCTTGAAGCCAATCGTAAGCTTTTGTGCCAGCAATTGCTAAGCAGGGGTAAATTTTAATCATATCCGGCTTAAAAGCTGGATTAGTAAAAATTGTTTTGAAGGCTTCAATATCTTTTTCTGGATTGGAACCAGGCATTCCAGGCATCATGTGATAAACAATTTTTAACCCTGAATCCTTTGCTATCTGCGTTGCTTCTGTCACGTCTGCTACAGTGTGGGTTCTGCCGACAAGCTTGTAAATTTCGTCGCGGGGGTTTTGCACTCCAAGCTCAATGCGGGTTACGCCCATGGCAAGCATCGTGTCGATGTGCGGTTGTTTTGCCCAGTCAGGCCTTGTTTCAACAGTTATGCCTACGTTGCGGGTTTTGCTTGCTTCTGCATTTGCCTTTGCATCTTCAAGATTTTCAGACCCTTTGCCGGTTATTGCATCTAAAAGGCGTTGAATGAACCATGTTTGATATTCTATGGGTGTTGCTGGGAAAGTTCCGCCCATAATAATTAGTTCAACTTTGTCTACTTTATGACCTATTGCGGTTAACTGTCTTACGCGGCTTTGCACTTGCTCATATGGGTCAAAATTGTTTTGGGTTCCACGCAGGGCTGCTGGTTCGTGTCCAGTGTAGCTCTGAGGGCTGCCTTGCGCAGGTCCTCCTGGGCAATAGGCGCATGGTTCAGGCTGTGGACACGCGTATGGTTTAGTCATGGTGGCGATTACGGTTACGCCACTTATGATTCGGGTTGTTTTTCGTCTAAGAACCAGCAAAAGCCGTTTAGCTTCATCGGGCGTTAATGCTGCGATTAAGTCAGCGTTGGATGGTACGACTTGCAGGTGGTATTTGGCTGCGGTTTGAAGTTTTATTCGGTTTGCATCCTCATGAGTAGGCGATTGCATACTGAGCAAGGCATCAATGATCTCACGAAGAGCATTTGGGCAGTTCAAGATTATAGTAACCAGAAATATGATTTAATAATGAAATAAATAAACTGCACTAATAAAACAGTTGGTTTAAGCTTGAAAGATAAGCTGTTTCAAAAAAGATGGTTTACATCCAGTTTTGGCCAGGTTTCCTTTGCAGAATCACACGCTTTTCATAGTTGCGTCTGCTTCTTGCTTTTGGACTTGGCGCTACTCGCTCTTTTGCGGCTATTTTAGGCGTTTGAGAGCGGACTTTTCCTGCTTTAGATAACGAACCGTGAGTTGGCATATTTACACCTTCGCAAGTAAATCAAAAACGATGCTCTTAAACTTTACCCAACAAATTAAGTCAAGTAATACACCATGCTAAGGCTTAAGCAGTTTAGAATTGATGTATAAAGGGCTTAAGTTCCTCAGCATTCGTATATTGTTCTCCAAGAGGCAAGGTCAGGTAAGCTGCACACTTGTTAAAGTAAGGCTCACCTTTTCGAGAAAACAACGTTAGCACTCGTCCAGCATGATTAAATTTGAACCCTTGATGACAAACTTCATGTCCACGAATTAGAATTTTTACATTCAAGGCATCAAGCACTTGGTCTGTCACTTTCTTACCAAATAATACACCGATACCTCGCGTTGAATAGGCAGTTTCTTCAACGTAGTCATCTGGATCACTCCATAATAAATCCAGCAAAACATCACGTTTCACACCCGCATTAGCAATATCGTTTAGGCTACAAATTTTCGGTGAAACACCACCATGAACCAACAAAAAACGCTCTTCAACAAAAACTGCAACATAAAGAAGATCAAACAGTCGAAACAATGTTTCATTAACAATTTCCCAATCATTTAAGAAACGATTCTGCAATTGCAAAGGCAATTCATGCGGATAAAAAGCTAGATCCTTTGGACCTTCATGATTTCCGCGCAAAAGGATAACTTGTTTTGGAAACAGGATCTTTAGACTTAAAATTACATAATAAACCTCTACTGAGTAGGCACCTCGGTCACCATAGTCACCAAGAAAAATCAAATATGCACTCTCAGATTTCTCGAGTTTCGTTAAAAATTTGCTCCGTTCCAAAATTGTTTTTAGGGCTTTTAAGTCTCCATGAAGATCGCCTACAACCAAAGCTTCACCTTTTGAGTCAAGCTTGACTAGACCATTTTCAATATTGAAACTGCCTTTATTGACTTTTTCACTTTCAAGCAAAGACATAGTTTTCTCTAAGAGTTCAACAAAGCTTTTAGAGCGAACATTTTTAGCTTCTTTTATAATTTGAGTTAAAAGCAATAATGCCACACTTTGTATTTTTATGCAAGTTGAATTTTTTTATTTAACGCAGACAGTACACTACGTTCAATGGAGCGTTTATTATTTGTTAATTTTTCCTGCAAGTCTTTGTATTCATGTTCTTTAATTGCTTCATGTGCTTCAATGCTTGTTTTTCTAACCTTAAGAGAATTGACCTGCTCTTGAAAGGCTGAAATACTACGTTTTGTCTCATCAAGATGGGCAGAATTTAAGAGATTCGTCTTTTCCGCTGAGACTTTTACCGCTTTCTCCTGCAAGTTCGTTAAAGCATCCTTAATGTTGATTTCAATTATGGACTGCTCAGCTTTACGTGCTTTATCAGGCTTAAGTTTAAGCTTATCCTCTTTAAGCAAGCTACCAAGTTTTTGCAATACTTGCCTAAGAATTGGGTAACCTCGTTCTTCATTCACTAGGGCTTCAAATGGAGACTCTAAATACTCATTTAACTTGTGAAGTTCATCAGGTGTTATGCCTGCTCCGCCGCCTGAAGTTGCCAACGCCTGCATTTTTATGAAGGGCTTTTGCAGATGGCGCATTGCCTGTTTTAGGTCGTTGTTTATTGTTTCAACCTCAGAGTTTACAGCATTTAATTGTTCAATTGGACCTTTACTTTGTAATTCACTTGATTTTTGCTGTATCTCAACTATTTCTTGTTCAATTGGGGCAAGTTCTTTTTTTATGTTTTCGACTTCGTTTCCTATTTCCTGTAATTTTTTTTCCTGAGTCTGAAGTTCATTGATTAAGAGGAATGTTTCTTCCAAAGTCTTTGTTTTAACATACTCTTTAGTTACAAAATCATTCAGAAGGTTGAAAGTCTGTTTTGTTTTTTCGTAAAAGGTTAAGAATTTTCGCCTGTCCATTATGAAGAAAGGCGAGATTCTTGGAAACCAGTTTTTAACATCAATTTCAGTTACAACCAACGTTTTTTGGGTTTCTACAGCGTACTTGCTTAAACTGTCATAAGTTATTTGTTCGGGGGCTTTAAGTTTTGCAAGCCTATCCACAAAGAGATGAGATAGCTTGTTTAAAGCTCGGGCTCTATTGTAGACTTTCATGTTTCTTTTTTCAATTTCCGCAGAGCTACTTTCAAGAAGTGATTCGCAGACATCATTTAGGCTTTCTAAGGATTTGTTCATTTCATCGCGGAGCTTTTTGGCTTGAGCTTGAACTGGGGTGAGAGTTGAACTGGTTTCTTTTTCTAGCCACTGTTTTAACTGCATTGAAGTTAGCATGGTTGTTTCTGCCAATGATTTCTCACCTTCCCTTATTATGCGGGGCAATGTTATTTATTAATTTTCCAACATTCAAAGTCACTCTTTTTTAAGTAACTACTCTTAAATAGGTAACTTGTTTCAAGAATAGTTGGGAGAAGCAATGAACACTAAAAACCTAACCTTTGCACTTATGATGGGAGCCCTTGGAGCAGCGTTATTCACCATATCCACCTACGCCCCCATAGCTCCATCAATAGCCTTTGATTTAAGCTTAATTGGTGTGCTAATAGCAGCCTACTACGGTGGACCTAAAGTAGGCTTCGTCGCAGGTCTTATAGCAGGGGTCTTACCAGGCATAGTATTTGGACCTCTAGGAACAGGCGGTGCGCTTGGTTTAATAGCTCTACCATTTGGTAAAGCCCTCACAGGTATGGGTGCAGGATTAATAGCATCAAGATTAAAATTCAATCAAAAACCACGCTTAGCAATTCTAGCTATTCCCTCAACATTTTTAGCTTACATACCTGAAGCTCTTTTAACTTTAGGATACTTCATAATTTTGCAAGGGATAAGCGGAGGAATTGGGATATTTTCTGTTATAATTAGTAAAGCTCTGATCGAAGTTGGAATTATAAGTGTTATTATGGTTATTTTATTAAGAAACAATAGCTTCAACTGTTACGTTCGCGCTCATTTCTTCGCGCAGAATAACACAGTAAAATAACATTCTTTAAAAAGATAGAAAATTTAGAAGCCTAAGGCTTCAGCTAAAACCTTAGGATTAATTTTTCCTGCCCTAAATGTTCGACCAGTCTTAGCATTATTAACTATAATTACCGCTGGTGCGAACAATCCGTGGTCTATCTTGTAGAAGTCCCTGTCTGCTTCACGGAAAATCTGCAAGAAAGGTTTACCATAGTCCTTGGACATCATTGAGGGCACTTGATTTACAATTGTTTGCAGTGCCGCTTCATCATCATAGTCAACAGTACAGTAAACGGTTCCACCATAAAGGATAGCGTCGTTGGTTCTTGCCATAGCAACCTCAAAATCTTGACCCAGCGGCGAAATTGGAGCATAACCCATCGCGTAACGAATAACCTTAGGATCTAAACCTACAGTTTTCAGTTTATGAATTCCAACTTCCACGATTCTGCCAGTTACCTGAACAATGCCCGCTATGCTTGCAGTTGGTGCTACAACAATAAGGAGGTTCTGTGGGGTAACATTGCATGCGGTTGTAACTTTTTCAATTAACAAGTCTGTTGGAAGCTGATTACTTTCCAAAGTTAAAACAGCTTTGTCACTTTGATCTTTATAGCCGATTTCTTCGTAAACGTCCTTTGGCTTAAGTGCCAACGCACGAGCGGGTCCTGAGCCGATAGCGATGTTTTCACCTTCTTTTATACGCCAACCAGCAAACTGAGCGCCTAAAGCTGCAACTGCAGGATTATCCATGCTAACAGTAATTGAGGGCATGTCAAGAGCATCATAATTTTTAAAGCCCAACTTAACTTTTGCAGCGCCACCAAGGCAAAGTTCAGTTAATATTTTGCCTGCTTGGTATCCTCCAGGCACTTTAACTCCAGCGTCAATAATGGTTGCGCCAGTAGTTGACTTGGAGACTGACACCTTGTATAATTCGGGATTATCAAGTAGTTTTTGTGCTAATTTCCAAGCGGTTTGATTTACGCTTAAAACTTTATCCAATCACAAACTCCATCCTAAAGGTTAATACTGAAATTCAGGGATTACTTGATAATTAAGTTAACTCTAAAAATTTTAAAAAAAACAGGTTTATGGTCTGTAACCGTTTAAAGTACAGAGCGCCAATGTCGCAGCTGTGATGTCTGCCGTGGTTCCTGGATTGTAATTGTTACCAGCTCTACGAAGAATTTGGTCAAATGCCAATACTGCTTTTTTACCCTTACTTGTTGACGCGCCACCTAATTCAAGAACTTTTTTTGCCTCTTCTGAAACTTGAAGGGCTTTTTCAACGCTGGCTTTACGGGCAATAAACGTGTCTGGGTGCTCTGAGAGGATTTTTAGGAATACATTAATGACCGCTGTGTTCTGGTCCACTGTTTCTAGTTGCTGTCTCAAGTATGGGTATGCTTGGTCGAAGGTTATTGCGTAATTGTTTATCCATTCGCTACAGATGTCGTCATAGTCTTTGGCTATTTCAAACACTTTGTACAGGGTCACGTTTTCTTTTATGAGTCGTTCTTTTGATTTTGGATCTTTCACACTTAAATCGGGTGAATCGTTAAGTCCACTGGGCAAGGCTATATCAATTGCTTCATACAGGTGAACAGAATCCATTGCTGTTGAAGATTTAACAATCAGATCAATATTCTTGCGCAACTGGGAAAAGTCAAATCTGTAGCCTTTTTCTGCAGGGGTCATACCTGCGGCAACTGCGATTGGAGCAAACAGCATGAGTGTACCTAAAATCGTGTTTCCACCATTTTGCCATTCACACACGTCTTTAACACCACATTTGATAAGTTCCCCTAAACCTGCCTTGCTTGGAGGCAGCTTATTTTCTGCAATACTAACACCTCGTAGAACAGCTTCTTGAAAAGATGGCCCAGCCGCAATAGCGGAAGCTAAAAAATGCTCAATACGTGTGCCTTTAAAACTGGAGTTAAAGTTAACATTACCAGGTTTATCAGCGCTAACTTCCAGCAAAATCGCCAATTGTAGACATCGGCTGATATACTGTGCTTTCTCGCAGTCTTTTTCCATTAATGGTTCACGCAATCGAAAGTATACGAATTGTTTATTTAATTATTATGCAGAAATCTAGAACAGAAAGCGAGGATAAAATAACGGGGCTAATATTTATGCAAGCACGCGAAGGAGACCTAATAAAAATTAAAACTAACGTTATTTTTGACGTTAAAGGATTAATACACCCAAAAGGCAAAGTCATCGCGTTCCCCCGCTACATTCCAGACGCGCAAGGCCCAAGACACAGTAAAGACATTAGCTACAGTAAAGTCTACAGTCTGAGCGAGCGCTTCAAGTTTCTAAAAGAAAAACTGCCCCAACTAATCGTCGATGACCCCGTTTTCGATGAAACCTTCTGTGAAGTCCCAATAAATCAAATCATTCAATTGTATAGCCCTCAGGAAAAACTTGCATCCCTTCAAAAAAATGGACCTCAAACCATGCTTGAAACTAAAGCGCTACAATTAGCCAATGATTTGCATGAGGAATCAGGGATTCCGTATAGTGCAATTGGCGTTTCTGGTTCAATCCTTGCTGGCTTAACAACTACAACCTCAGATATTGACCCGCTTGTTTATGGAGAAGAGAACTGCCGTAAAGCCTACCGTGCTCTTCAAAGGATGCTCAAGGACGGTCATCCTCGGTTTAAGCCTTACAACCATGAGGAACTTTCAGCGCTATACAATTTCCGTTCAAAAGACACCCATATGAGATTTGAAGATTTTGAGACTGTTGAAAACCGAAAAGCCTTCCAAGGCATGTACCAAGGCACCGACTACTTTGTACGCTTCATAAAAGACTGGTCAGAACTAAAAGAGCAGTATGGGGATGTATGCTACAAAAACAGTGGCTACTGCAAAATCACAGCCAAAGTAGCTAACAGCAACGAATCACTTTTCACCCCTTGCATTTACCAAGTTGACAACGTAAAAATTATTCAAGGACCCACACTGTCACCAATAAAAGAGGTTTCCTCCTTCCGCGGCAGATTCTGTGAACAAGCAACAGAAGGCGAAAACATAACTGCACAAGGAAAAATAGAGTTAGTAACTGATAAGCGCAACTCTAGCAAATATTACCGTTTGATTCTGGGTAATAAACCAGAGGATTACATGGTGTTAGGTTCAGCTTAATGCAGCACTTTTAAGACTTGTTCATAGTAACGTGGGCAATATGTCAAGGTCATTTGATAGAAGCATGAATCTGGATCGGGAGTCTGAACTTCTTCAAGATTACCTTCAATTATAACTTCTTCACCTTTACGTGCTTGCTGACGGAACTCCTCCATGTAAGAGAACACTCGCTTAGCCTCCATTGCTGCACCTGAACCGGAAAGCAACTCCAAAGGCTCAATACCGTAAATTGACGGAATAAAGGGTCCATCGTCATCAGAGGTTATTCGCGCCCTAATTCGGGACCAACCACGCCTAGTAATACAAGTCTTAGAACTGTACTCTGAGTTGATTTCGCTCCAAGCCTTCACAGGTTCAAACTCAGCTTTAATCACTCTGCCACTAGATTTTTTGTCATCATATAAACCGTAAATCATTTTCCGCCTTTGATGCCACACATAATCCTTAATGTCAAAGTTCTTGAAAAGCCAACGTTTACCTTTCATAACATCGTCAGATTCAAACTCGTTACTTAAACCAGAGGACTTGTCAGAATACAAATCCTCAAGAGTTTGACGCATCTTGGCGTTCTGTTCCTTCCCGTAAATTGTAAAGTCAATATCTGAATATTTTGGGTGATGAAAACCATGCAACATGGAGCCAAAAACCCCAAAATCACTTGTCTTCAAACCTGAATTTTTCACCGAAATATCTAAAACACGTTCCATTGCAGCCAACAACTCGTCAGTTGGTCCAGCTTTAAGCAGTTCTATCAAACGTTTCTGTGGCTTTCTTGCTTCCACAACTGCACTGTCAGGGACTGCAACAACTTCGATTCCAAGCATTTCATGGAAAAACATGTATTGAGGGTACTTTTTAGCAACCAGTTTCATGCCTTCGTCATTGTAGAACTTGTAGAAGAGGCCGTCTTTACCTTCTCGGGGTGCTCTTGGATCGGTGGAATGGAAAATTCTGGATGACGCATATTCAGCATCACAAATGTAAGCGGTTAAGGGGTGTGAGTAGCCAAAAACTCGAAATACTATGCCTTCCCTGGTTATTATGCCGTCGCGGTCTCTCAGTTTAAAGTTGGCCAAATGTATTCCTCCTCGGATGTTGCAGTTCCAACAACCACTTGATAGAAAACCTCATTTGACGTGGTGGATTCAACGCGTTCAAGTTTTCCTGCAACCTTGATTTCGCCACCTTTCTTGGCAATATTGCGGTAACATCCTATGTTGGAGACAACCTGAATGGGAATTTTATCAATAGGCAACTCAGACTCGGGATCCTGCGGCTTGTAAGCGGAAATTTTGTAAGTTGCTGGTCGATACATTGTCTCTCTATCATCACATATTGTGCATGTGAAACGTACAGGGTCAAGAGGTGTAAACTTGAATTGACCATACTTGATTTTTACGTCGCTGAATTGGCGTGAAGCGTTATACATGAAAATTTTTCCTTGATAGCGCCCCTGGAACTTTCTTGCCGCATCTAAACGGTTACCGACAATGTAGGTTAATTTAGCCATGTTAACCATCCGCTCAATACCTGACTCGACCAAACGAAAGTTGTCTGTGCCATAAACTACAAAGTCTATGTCGGATTGAGGAGCATGCATATTTAGGGCAATAGATCCGTGTACACCCATATCTTTTAGGTCTACACCTGATTCTTTAGCGATTAATTTGATAAGATCCAAAGCCATATCCTGCAGTTCGTCACGTTTAGGCAGGTTCTGCAGCCAAACAAGCTTTTCTCTTGGAACAAAAACCTCTTCAATCTTGTTTAATGGCGCAGTGATTAATTCTTTCCCGCGGCTTTGGTCATAGTAAATGTAGTCTGAGAAGTTTTCACGGAAGGCTTCAATGAAGGTTTGATAATTTTTGGCTGTATAAAGTTTCTCGGCGCGGAATAATTGTTTTCCACCATATTGCCAAGTGCGTTCCAGCATTTGAACGTTGAAGAGTTCTTTATACTCAGCTGGAATATACTTTAGGAAAGCAAAAACGCGATCACTTGGATGTTCATACCCGAAAGTGTTAAGGATGAAACCTTCCTTAGTAACGAAGGTGTCTCCGTCCATTGGAACCCAATTCTTAACCACCATAAATATGCACTCCTAAAACAAGAAAAACAAACCATTAAAAAACGTATTGCAATAAACCCAAACAGCCATTCGTGAAGTTAAGTCTCTAAGCTGTTTTCTCAATTATGATTTTTTTTCCTTCAACATAGATTTCGATTTTGTCGCCAATTTTAGCATTTATTGCTTTAACTACATCTTCTGGCAAGTACACTATTGGCTTTTTTCCTGCAGTGCTTATTTTACGCTTTAATTTGAGGGGTTGAACTACGCTCCTTAGTCTTTCTCTTATAACACCGTATTGTTGGGGTGTAAATAGTGCATCTCTGCATTTGGGGCATCTTAAGGCTTTAACTTTATGTAATATGATGTCACCGTATTCAAAGTCAACTTCAACTTCTTCGTATTTTATGTTGCATTTTGGGCAACTTGACATTTTATTATCTTCCTTTTATTATGGTTATTATTACTACCTGTTCAGGTGTTTCTTAGCAGAACATAAATTAAAAGAAATTAGGGTTGGGGTAATCTTTCAACCAATGAATTTACTGCGCAAACTAACGTATTACAACACTTTTGCCTATCATCAATAGAAGTGTCTGTTTCGAGTTTCTCTAATTCGCTGTGTA
>CAZXGX010000003.1:12600-43222 GCA_964640475.1 uncultured Candidatus Bathyarchaeia archaeon | reverse complement strand
ATGGAAGACTCCCTTACAGGTAAAGTGAACGTTGAAGCAGAAATGGTTCCGCTCAAAAAGATGAAAACCGATTTTGTAGTAACGATCGGGGGCGATGGAACAATCCTGCGTACATGTCTTAACTTAGCAAAACCTGAACCACCCATACTTACAGTAAACATGGGTGTTAGGGGTTTCTTGGCTGAAGTTGAACCTGACAAGGCATTTGAAGCAGTACGTAAATGCCTCAAAGGCGAGTTTAAAATTGAAAAATGCACGAAGCTTTCTGCTAAAGTAGGCAACCAAACCCTTCCCGACGCTTTAAACGATGTAGTTGTTTCTTGCGGTGAGCCTTCAAAGATTCTCTACACAGAAATCTGCAAAGACGGAAAGCCTATACTAAAATGTCAAGCTGATGGATTAATTGTAGCCACTCAAACAGGCTCAACGGGATATTCTCTTTCTGCAGGTGGACCGGTTCTTGATAAAGCTATGGATGCAATTGTAGTCACACCAATTTGCTCGTTAACGGTATTTCGTTCACTTGTCTTTCCAGCAGATTCAGAAATTACTTTAAACGTGATTAGGCCACCTCAGATGCTTGTGCTAATCGATGGGAACTACCGTTACCTAGTTAAAGATAGAGACCTTGCCGTAAAAGTCACACGTTCAAAAAATATTTCCAGCTTTATCAGGTTTGATAACGATTTTTATGATAGATTAAATTGCAGGTTACTATTTCAAGGAACGGGATGCAAAGATACAACCAAATAATGCCTGTAAAAAAATCATTGTTTTAGATACTTCCGCTTTTTTAGCAGGGTTTGATCCATTCTCGCTTGGAGAAGAACAAGTAACAGTACCTAAAGTAGGGGAAGAAATAAGAACTAACTCAATGGCTTGGGTACGCTTCAATACTGCTGTTGAAAGCGGTAGAATTAAAATAAAGAGTCCTTCTGGAGAATTTTTAAACAAGGTAAAAGATTCCGCCAGCAAGATTGGGGATTCTTATCTTTTATCAGAAACTGATATGCAGCTGTTATCAATGGCCCTTGAGTTGAAATCAGAGGGATTTAGACCAGAGATAATAACAGATGATTATTCAATTCAAAACGTTGCCACACAAATGGAAATAGAGTTCTACGCACTTGCCACCTTTGGAATCCGCCGCCTCTTGGAATGGATAAGATATTGTCCTGCATGTCATAGAGAATACCCCATAAACAGTACTTCCAACATATGCCAAGTTTGTGGCACCGAACTAAAACGCAAACCTAAAAGAAAACCAAAAATTAAAACCTAAAAAAGTGTCAAAAGTAAAATAAGAATTAAGCCTTCAATAGCGAAAATAGGTACAACTGTCTTTTTAGCTTTTTTAAGAGCAAGATCAACCAGCTGAGTTAAGGATTCGATCTTGGACTTACCGATCACTCTAACCTTTGGAACAACAAGCTGCATACAACCAGACTTTGCAGATTCAATATTAGATTCGGCTGTTTTGGCAGCACGTTTAATGTGATTAATAATAACATTATGATCCATAACTTCACCGACTGGATGATACCCTCGACGCCCAGTCACTAAAGCGCTTACTGCATGAGTGTCTGTAGTGAAAATTTCACTTGTTTCAAAACCTTCGGCCGTTAACGCAGGCAAGATCTTTTCTCTTAAACCAGAGATCATGTTATTACCATCAATAATTATGTATGCTGTCTTCTGCTGCTCAACTTGAACAACTATAGATGTAATTCCACCAGTACCCATACCCTCCTTAAGAGTGAATTCTTTTGGATAAACAGTCGCTGAACCGACCATGAAAGGCTTTCTTTTAATTGAAGCAGCTTTCTCAAGACACTTAGAAGCAGCGATACGAAGCGCATCTAGATTTTCATAAGTATCAATTACATCATTGAGGCTATTGTGAGAATTAATTACGATATTACATTTTAAACCGTATTTTTCTGCTTCCTCCTTAACAAAACGCCCTAGATCTTGAGGCAAATCTTCAGTTGTTTTAGGAGAAAGGGTAAAGGAAAGAAGAGCTGTTTTACCAAATATTTGACAAGAAGCTGTCGCTATGCCTTCGGAAACACGAACAAAGGGAGAAGCTAAATTTTCTGATGCCTCAAACTTTGCAGCCTCAATTATTTCTCCAATAATCTTGTGATTTTGCGCTTGTGAAGCTAAATCAAGTTCATGACCAAGAATTCCAAGCGGTGTACAAGTTTGACAACCATACGCTTGCTCAAAGCCCTGCTTGAGAAGAGAAGGCAAAAGACTGCTACCTATATTTTTGAAGGGCCCTGGATGTACCAAGGGTACAATGATTGCAGCTTTCGGTTTAGAAGCATCAAACCTTAACATTGTAACCTCAATATCCTCATCTTCACCCACTTTCTCTAAAAGAGTTTCCAAAGGAGTGTTAAGCGCGACAACCCAGTTTTGCATAAAGGCTCTAAAAAGAGGCAAAGCAGGCATACCTGTAACTTTTGTACCCATTTTATTTAATAAATGAAGAAAAAGAAATACAGCTGTGCAACCTACAATAGGTGTCACTAGTAAGAAGAGCAATGCTTGATCCATTATATTAATGGCTATATTATTCCAGAAAGCTAGGAAGACACCTATGCAAATATATGGCCAAAGCACCGCTGAAAATAATTGTCTAACTGTACTAGCTGAAGAAGTTGCTACAAAAACTATCAGACGAAGGGTCATAACAGCGCCAAATCCTAAAAGGCAAAGTTTTATCCACCAAGTAATATCAAAGATCAAACCAAAAAAAGTTCCCAATATTATAAAGAAAGTCCAGAATATCCAACAGAAAAGGGATAAAGCGACATTACGTCTGAGAATATATATTGGGTCAACATTCAAGATTATCTTACTCATTAATGCGTCAACCACAATCGTTATGACAAAGAGAGCTCCCCCAAGAGATAGACTGCCAATTAAGCCTTCGGTTGTTGGGAAAAAAGCACAAGTTGTAAGTCCAATTAGCACTATGCAAATGAAGGCTATTGATACAACCGCTTTTCTATAGGATGGAAGAAAGAACATGGCGGAGTAATGTTTCAATGCATTATCCATTGAATTGCTAAGGGAATTTTCAGTCGCCATGTCTTAATATCCTCAAGTTGGTTTTCTATTGAAAACAGTTGGAGTTATTAAAATGTAGCTCAAGTTAGGGATTAAATCGCTTTACAATAAAGACATAATTACAATATTTCAGGCAATCGAACCAGTATGTTTTTAGCATGAAAAGCTAAAAAGTCAAGGCTACAAATGAGCATTTTTCGCCGCTTAAGCACAAATAGACCGTGTTTTGGAAAGGGAATTGTTTTATTTTTAGAGCACATATCATTATAATTTACGAAGCATATGCCAGAGCAAGATTTGCCTCCGTCCATATTTCACATGTTAGAAAAGAACGTGGGCAAGAAAATAAGAGTTATATTAGACCCTGCTTACGGTTTTGAAGGCACGTTAGCAGCGGTGACTCATGACCCTTCAGGAATTTGGTTATCAGAAGCTGAAGCTATAGTTCTTCGTTCTACAATAGCTCAACCTATTCCTCAAGTCGCAAGCCGAGAAGAAAGAAGTGAACTCTATTTACATCTAAACTCTGTTCAAAGAATAGAAGTGTTGCATGTTACTCCAAGGCGTTAAAAAAATTAAAGTTTAGATTGGAAAGAAAACCTTTGCTAAAACTGAAACTACAATTAAGGTGACTGATAGGACGATTAAGAGTTCAGGTCTGACTTTTACGCCTTCTGTTTCTTCCTCAAAGAACCTTAACAACCCTGCACTTGCAGCAGGCATTGGAGCAGAATCCTTACGTTTTTTACTCATTAACATCCCACAATGATATTATAACCATAATATTTTTTCCCAGATTATTAATGTTACGCAAAAGAAAAAGATAAAACATCTGTGTTTTAAAAGAAGGCAAGCATTAAGATTCTTGGTGACTTGAATGCATATTCATGAATTTCAAGGAATGATGAAGACGCTCTATTACTCAAGAGACACAGAACGAGGAGTAGAGGCAACTCTAAATTGGCTTACTGATGAGATGCAGGAACTTAAAGATGCATTAAATGGAACTGACAAAGAAGCCATAGAAAAAGAGTTCGCAGACGTAATAGCATGGCTAGCGTCTTTAGCTAACATTATAGACGTAGATCTTGAAAAAGCAGCACTTAAAAAATATAACAACACATGCCCAAAATGTAAAAGATCACCATGTCAATGTAACTTTATAAAGTCTAAACCAACCGTTTTTGGCCCAACCCCGTAGCTAACCAAACATATCGTCTAGTGCCCTTCCGCTCAACAATACCTTCATCACGCAAAAGACCAAGATGATGCATTACAACACCATAAGATAAAACAGTATTGCGTGATAATTCAGCAGCATTAAGGTAACGAGTATCAAGCTGCATCAAAATTTTTGTTCTAGCCTTAAGGCCGCTACGTACATTACGAATCTTTTTAAGGTAAGCATTGGGATGCAAGTTGCCAGCGATTTCCCCCAAAGCTATATGTTACTCTGGTATTGAAAAGCTTTAACTAACCAAAATCGAAAAGTGTTGCTTGCTTGGCTTTTTTGTTATCAAATATTAAAGCAATCTCTTCTTTTATCAAAACCATTCGTTGCGTATAGTACTTTGGCAAACCATACTTGGTTACTAATTGTTGAGCAATAGCAAGATACTTTTCGATGTTACCGCGATAGACAGTTAAAGTAAGGTTTCCACCGCAGAAACTACACTTCCCTTGTAATGGTAATCTACGGTAATGTTTATTGCAGGATTTACAACGAAATCCTTGAGTGGAGAATGCACGTAAGTTACCTGCGATATCACGCATAAAATGTGTATTTAGCACCTTCAAGGCTACACGACGTGCATCGACCGCTTCAATTTGCTCACCTAATTCAAGCTGTTTGTTTAGTTTTTCAATCATCGTCTTGAATTCTTTGTAAGCGCTATTAGCATTACCTAAGTTGATATTTGTAACAGGCACTGTATATTGGAAGCCTTCAAACTGCGCTTCAGTGCCTAATCTATGGCTTATAACATCCATGATTGAACTAATTTGCCTAACATCTGCTTTCTGGAAAGACTTCTCATAAAATTCTAAGGGGTAAGCAGAATCAACATCAAAATCATGCGCTTGCCGTTGTACTTCTTTAGTGTTGACAAAAGGAATTAGGAGGATAGGAGCATCCATTATTCCGCCAATTTGGTCAGGTAAATATCGACGGGAAAAATTTACTAATGTATCCAATGCAAGCATAATTGCGTCTTCGTCACCATCGCAGTCTCGACGTTTAGCTGAGTGCCAAATTGGATGTGCATAAATGAGATTTCGATCAGTAAATCCTACAACACGACCTAAAATGCAAGCACATGTGTGAGGAGCCAACCCAAAAATCAATTGACCAACTAGGTCTTCTGCCTTTTTAGCATTATAGAAACGTGGAAGCTTGTATACCTTTTCTAGAAGAGCATCGATAAAGTTCGCGATTTGAATAAAGTATTCTCCAGCTGTCCAAGGAATCACTATATCTTGAATTTTCAATTCGCAGACTTGATTGGAATCTGTTAACTCTTTTCCTTTAGTATCATAACCATACCCTAAGGACCTTATTTTTTGAACAGATACCCCAACCTCAACAGGAGTAAAATGAGTCAAAGGTGCGTTGGTAGCATCAAAACGGATAGTACCATCCTTATAAACCGACAAACCAAATTTTGCGCGTAGAATGCCCTTTTCAAGAATTTCAGGCATTTTATCCTCATTAGTTAATCCCTTTACTCCACGTAACATCTTCGGAGCAGAAATCCCAAGAGAAGAGCAAGCTGTATCAATCATTTCTCTAAAGTTCACTGGTTGACGCTGATATAACACAGTTTTTGTTTTACAGGTTCCGCAGTATTTGTCCTTCAATGCCTTTCCACAGCGAGGACAAGTGTTCTCAGCAACTGTGTCCACACCGCAGTTAGGGCATTGCACTCTAAGAGTATAAGTTTTGCAGTTGGGACATTTGCGTTTGGCAATTTCGACAAATACAGGTCCTTTTTTACCTGCTTCAACAAAATCTCTATGGGAACCACCTGCCAAACCCACAGGAAATAGAACATGGACAAGAGGTCTCATTTCTCGATGTTTAGCTTTTTCAGGTCTGCCCATACGTCCTCCTACATAGGTAGGTGCTTTATCCTTGATTTGTACTCCCGAGAGATGATTCAACATTTCCAAAACCGATGCTGCCTGAAAAGACTCTGTAGCTAGAGGTTTACAGTAGCCAAGGGTGAAGGCTAAAACAGCCGCCTCCTCACCTACTAAGATTATGTTATCTTCCACTACCTTGTGTGGAACAAGAATTTTTCGCAGTAGTCTAATCACTTCATCGTTGGCAGGTCCAATGATCTTAGAGGCAACACCATCTTCTATTGTAACATCAGAGGACGTTACCCATTTTTGTAAGGATTCAACTTCTTGAACTGTAGACAAGCTTGTCCAGAAGAAAGTGGAACTTGGCGCCAAAGGTATGCCCAAGGTTTGGCTAAGTATTATCGCTTCTTCAATTGTAGGCTTATTTAGAAAAGGATCAACTAAGAGTTGCTCCAATTTATCTATAGAAAACTTGCATGATTCGGCCGCTTTTTTGTAGTCATTATTGAACCTGGTTGAAATAGCGTTCTTGAGGTCTTTAGCCCACCACTCCTCCACGTATCCAGAGGGCAGAAGTGCTTTGTTACAATAAAGAAAATCACCAAAATCTATTAACATGTCACCTAGAAAGAGGATTTTTTGAATCTTGCCTTTAACGTCTATATAGTTTTCAAGTGACACCCGAACCACTGAATTATCCTTGAGTAAAACTACGGGTTTCTCAATGCTGTCTACAGGTAACGTAACGCCACCTTTTCCTGGCAACTCTAGACGCATCTGTGTACCAGCAGCTAAGAAACTATCAACCACAAGCATCGTGGCAGGATGAATACCTACAGCTGAAAGTCCTGTGTTTCTTGACCTGCCATACCTAAGTCTAAAACCGCCTCGGGTGGAAGGAAAAGCGAAGATTGGTCGACCCGCAATTACATCATCCATGAAGCCCCCTGATTTTTTCTCAGATTTCTTTTTAAAATTTTTAAGCCAGTCCCAGCCTTGAAAACCCAGCTTATCAATAATTACAAATACTTTCTGAGCACGCCCAACAATACCGTCATTGACAACTCTTAAGGCGCCGCCTCTAACACGATTTGTCTCAACTCTCTCCAAATTACGATAAGACGAGACTTCGACAGGGTCTGATTCTGTACCTGTGCACTCAACAGGAAGTAGATTAAGCGCTTTTTTTACTTCTTCATCAGGAATGTGATACTGAAAACGTCCAACAGTACGTTCATAAAGTCGCAGTTCCTCAACAAAACGGGAGACTTCTTCTTCAGTAGGTTTATACTTGTCTAAATTCAGTTCTCGCCGTACATAATCTCCCACGACTAAAGTTAAAGCTTGGTCTGTGCCACCTGCAGAACGAATAGGTCCAGCAAAATATACGGCAAGATATCGAGTTTGATCAGCGTTCTTTTTTATTTTAACTTGAGCAATACCCTGAATAGGTGCTGCAGTTAAGCCTTCAGTAAAAATTGCTAGTGCCGTTCGAATCGCTTGTTCAGCTAATTGTTCTTGACCTTGGTCTTGTTCAGCTTGGGTAAATTTGCCTTGTGCTATTTCCTGTGCGACCTTGAAAGCAACTTCTTCTCGAGGCATTTTGGTGCTCAGTTCTCTAATGCTAAGAGCCACATTTTTAGGGCCTACTAGACCCTCAACGAGGTCTGCGATGTCTTGAGCTTCGAGGCATTCAGTTTTTAATGCAGGGTCCAAACCTTTTTCTCTGGCGCTATCGCTAATGGCATAGAGCTGTTTTAATTGGCACCTCATACCTTCGACGTAGTCTTGATAGCTTTGGCTTATTTTACTGCTCAAATGACACCACTTTCAAATTAAACCTATAAAATGTAAGCAGAAGCCTATTTTGGTTTTTCTAGCAAGAAAATAGAAAATTAAGACTATCTAAAAGAGCAATTAAGACTTGTTTTGTCTAATACCTTCAATAACTTCATCAATACGTTGCTTAGAATCTGTCTTCTCAATAATGTTACCTGTAACGATAATATCTGCGCCAGCCGAAGCAGCAGCGTATGCTTGCTCCTTAGTTCTAATGCCTCCGCCAACGATAAGTGGAATGTCAAGGTAATGCTTTACTACCGTGATCATTTCTGGAGGAACAGGGTTTGCAACACCAGAACCGCCTTCAAGATAAATAAAACGCATTCCGAGGTATTGCCCAGCTAAGGCATGTGCTGCTGCTAGTTCAAGTTTGTCGTAGGGTATTGCGATTGCTTTGCCCACGATCCCAGCGGTTCCACCTTGACCAACTATAATATAACCCATAGATATTGGTTCAATGTTAAATTTTTTAATAAGGGGGGCACCAAGAATCTGTGCGCCTATTAGGAAGTATGGATCTACCGAGTTTAGCAAGGACATGAACCAGATAGCGTCTGAATGCCTGCTTATGCCACTAACGTTATTGGGAAAAAGAATTGTTGGAAGATCAACCGTGTTCTTTATAGCTTTAACAACTGAGTCTAAATGTTCTTGAGAAAAAAAAGTAGAACCACCAATCATTATAGCTGCTGTTCCACTATTCTTAGAGTTCAAAGCCACTGTTGAAGCTTGATCAGGAGTAATTTTCTCTGGGTCAATAAGAGTAATATGGATTGTTTTTTCGGAAGCGATTTTTTCAAGCAGGTATTTCTCTACTCGCCCAAGCATTAGAATCTCTCAATTATTCTGTTTTGGTTTTAGCTATTGGAGTTCTTCGTGAAGTGCTATAAACTCGATCAGTAAGCATGCAGTAAACATCTACTTCGCCTTGAGCTGGTTTAACTTGGAATTCCTCTTTAAGGCCACAACTACTGCACTGTGCAACAGAACGTCCGCCTTCATCCCTAAAGATTTCCACTAGAACTGTTTCTTTTCCGCATCTAGGGCAAGAGAAGAATTTAGGTAAACGTTTCTTTGGTATATGAACAACTTTTTTCCTTCTTCGCCCCATAATATAACCTTCTACATCGATGATATGTTCCTTTAATATTTATGCTTGTCCTTAAATACTTGCCTACCATCCATAAAAACAGAGACGTGCATGCTAATTGAAATTAACACCGTCTATATTGAACCTAGATTTTACTGAAGTTGAAAAAAGAATCACCAGTTTCATTAAGGATTATGTTTCTAATGCGCATGCTAAAGGCATAGTACTTGGACTTTCAGGCGGAATCGACAGCGCAACTATAGCAGCATTATCAAGCAAAGCAATTGGAAGCGAAAATGTCCTTGGACTTCTAATGCCTGAAGAAGAAACCAGAAAACAAAAAGACATCGATGACGCCAAAACTGTTGCTGAACTATTTTGCATTAAAACACAAATGGTGGATATAACACAGATTATGGACAGCATGTACTGCTCAATACCGATGTTCGATCCTTTAGATAGACTATGTAAAGGAAATATCAAAGCAAGAACTCGAATGATTATCCTTTATTATTATGCAAACAAACAAACCAAGCTTGTTTGTGGAAGCTCCGACAAGTCAGAAACCTTAATGGGTTATTTCACTAAATGGGGAGACGGCGCATCAGACCTATCTCCAATAATGGATCTCTACAAAACACAAGTTCGAAAAATGGCAATTCACTTAGGTATCCCTGAAGAGCTTGCTTTAAAACCTTCCACACCAGGACTTTGGTCTAACCAATCAGCAGAAAGTGAACTTGGAATAAGATATGAGACATTAGACCTTATCCTATTTGGACTTGAGAGATTCATGGAAACAAAAGAAATAGCTAGCCAACTGAATATTGAGTTAGAAAAAGTTGAAGAAGTAAAAAATCGCTGGCTTGTTAATGAACATAAAAGAAAAATGCCTATAGCACCAAAAATAGGATTTAGAACCATCGGAAACGATTTTAGGCTTCCGAGAAATACCTATTAAAGAGTGAGATGCATGAAAGACAACATTAAGCTTGCGCTTGCCCAAATCAGTAGTAGACGAGAGGACAAGAAATCAAACCTGCAAAAAATGAAAGAATTAACAATCAAAGCTAAAAAGCAAGGGGCAGACTTGATTATTTTTCCCGAAATGGCATTAACAGGCTATGTTGTTAAGGATCAAATTTATCAATTAGCAGAAAAGATTCCAGGACCATCAGTTGAGAACATGCAAGTCATAGCAAAAAAAAATGACATGCATATCATTTTTGGAATGCCTGAATTAAGTGAAAAAACACAAGCCACTATTTACAACAGCGCTGTATTTGTTGGCCCAAATGGTTTCATAGGTAAATACCGTAAAATGTATTTACCTACCCATAGCGTTTTTGAAGAGAAACGTTATTTCAGACCAGGTTATCAAACTGCCGTTTTCGATACCAATTTAGGCAAAATCGGCTTAAGCATATGTTATGATATTTTTTTCCCAGAGATTTTTAGATTATTGCGATTACAAGGTGCACAATTAATTGTTTGTATTTCAGCTTCCCCTGCTGTACGTAAAAGTTACTTTGAAGTTTTAACGATGGCTAGGGCTATAGAAAATACAGTGTATCTAGCATATGTTAACCTGTCAGGAATAGAGGATGGTCTGCAATTTTGGGGGGGAAGCAGATTAGTTACCCCAACAGGCGATCTGACAGCCAAGGCAAAGTATAATGAGGAAGACTTCGTGACTTGCCAAGTGGACTATCATGACTTGAGAACAGCTGAACCCTTCATTCCTACCCTTAAAGACTTAAGACCTGAACTTTTTGAGAAATTGAAGCAGTTATCAGAAAATATCTAGTTGATTCAAGCTTAATTTTATTTTTTATTGGAAATCATCACAAATCACACCTACGTCACAAAGCTGTGATATTCGTGATTTTGATGGAAAAAATCTGTGATTCTTTCGTGATTTGTTCGTGATTAGGTGACATCACGATTACAATTTTTGGGTATTGATAAATTGAATAGTAAGGAAATAATGAAGTAATAATGCGTAAATAGTGTGTTTTAAGAGTTGTAAAATAAGCGTCTATTTAGCAAATAGCTTGTATAGCAGGATTGATTAATCGACATAAAGAATTAAAAAAATGCTAAAAGCGACTATAGTGAATAAAACAGAAAGGGCTAATTTTAGCTTCCTTTATCCAATAAAGTTTAAAAATTAGTTTTTTTGAATTTATATGCATTATATGTGTTGCAATATTAAATTCAGACTCAATTTATAGACGTTTATTGCCATATTTTGGTGACTTTTAGGGGTAACAACATTTAAAAGTATAGGCAGTATACAAAAGTGTATCCATTTAACATTGAACGGGAGACATAAGATTGAAGCTAAAAGACAGCATAAACGCATGGCTAAATGGAGCCTTAAACGACCCTATTGTTAAAATCCTCTCCAAAAACAGCCAATTAACAAAAACGCAACTTGAAACGTTGCTCATTGACATTTTATCGGAGAATATAGCGGGCAAACAGCTAAAGTATGACGAAAAAGCCAGATTACGCCTAACTAAGGCTAAAATAAGCCGAGGATCGTTTAATAGGACCCTAAAACAGTCCAAAGAAAACGTGATAAAATCAATTTACACAGTACTTCTTTTAGGTTACTTAGGAGTGTTTGAGAGCTCAACTCTTGACCCGTATCTCGAAATAGCTAACAAATTAAGAGATTATGTGGATGCACATCAGGACATACCAGGGAGGGAAGAGGACCTAAAAGACCACCTTAAGATGGTTGAAATCATCCGAGAGGAGCTCGAAACGAGCTTAAAACGGCTTTCTAGTCCATCTGGAGAGCCTTTGTGACGTCACATATCACAGAAAAATCCTTTATTTTTAGTATGCTTAAGCGTTTCAAGGCGTCCTCTTTTTACTTGTGAATTGAAACGGATTATTCAAATAAAGGCTAAATCAAAGCTAATTTTCAGTAGAGACATCTATAATTTTGAAGGTAGTTAGATGTGTGATAAGTGTGATGTGTGACATCATACATTGAGTAGTCATGGAAATGACCGTAATGCTTAAAAGTTCCATGGGAAACTGTGATGTGTGATGCAACACGATAAATCACGACTCGAATCACGCCTATATCACGCTGAGGTGAAAATGTGATAGAGTTTCTACTCCCAATACTAATAGGAATATTGTTAGTAGCAACTGTTGCAGCATCTACTAATTATTATAAGCAAATACGTAAAGCACAGAAAGAGTATGAAAAAGCAAAAGACGCAGTTGAAGATATTGTGTTAAGTTTTAATAGGGAACTTAGACGTGAATCTGAAAGATTGGAAGTAATAGCCTTTAAAGTTGAAGGGAGTTTAGCGAAGTCAGATACAGGACTGAAAAAGATTGATAATATAGAAAGAAGAATTTTGCCTTTTGAAGATAAGGTTAGCGAGCTTAATGAACAAAAGAGGACTCTTGAAAATCAAAAAAGGCTCCTTGAGAGCCAGCTTAATCAGATTAATTCAATAGCACAAAGTAATATTGACATTTCTCAAGCATTATCTGGTTTAGATTTTAAGGTTAAAGATATTGAGGTTAATCAGGAGAACTTCAAGCAGAAAATCAGCGGTTTTGAAGAACAAATAAAAAGAATCGCTTTCACTACATCAGAGTTTAAAGTCGAGGCTGCGATGCCTGTAGTTCCAATAAAACGTGATAAAGCTTTGGCGTCGCTGACTAACACTGAAGTTGCAGTTCTTGAAATGTTGGCAGCTGAGGGTTCAAAGACAGCTCCTGAGATCAAAGATCGCGTACAACTCAGTAGAGAGCATACTGCGCGTTTGATGAAGAAGCTCTATGAGGAGGGCTATCTTGAGAGAGAAGTTGGAAAGATACCTTTCCGTTACAGTGTTAAAAAGGAAATGGAAAAGTTTCTGAGGAAAGAAGAACCTGCTTCTTCTATTTAGCTTTTAGATTGTGTTAGAATGAAAATATATTTATGAACAAAAAGATAACAAGTCTGGCCTTCTATTATTGCCGGATTACTTGAGTTGTTGTTTTATGGTTGTTTGAGATAAATTTGTTACAGCTTTATATTTTAGATTGTTTCCTGAACCTGTTCTTAATATTAAACCCTTATTTGTCATCCTTGAAAGGTATGTTGATACGGTGCTTAGACTGATTGGCTCTTTTAGTTCTTGTTCGTAAACAGAAAGAATGTCTTTGGATGAGAACCAAATTAACGGGAAGCTTTTCTGAATAACCATTTGTACTTTCTCAAATCTAGAAAGAGCATTGGATATTGCGGGAGTTGAGCTGTTTGTTGGTCCTTCATTAGGCATGCCACCTAGCAATTCGACAAGATCCAAGAGGCGTAGAGCTTTATCTCGGGTTATTTGGCCCTCAAAAGCGACAGTATATCGATTACCATCGCTATCAAACAGCTCCACACGCATTTTACGCGCTGGCAATACTTCTACACCTAGGTGACTGTTCACAACCTTATCACTTCACACCTTATAGCTGTTATGGTGAAGTAGAACAATGTTAAAAGCTATAATTAAGCTTAAAACAGCTAATCAAGTTAATTTTTCATTTATTTTGGATTTACAGGCTTCACATTAAAATTGTTAGCTTGAAGGATTCTAAATACAGCTCGTTTAGCATTCTCCAGTAGAAGCTAAGGGGGGTGTCTTTCACAATGAATAAGCATTAATTTAACATTCTAGCTAATAATAGACTTAAATTGAAGAGTTAAGAGTTCAGTTTCACACTTACTTCACATATTTGTGAAGTTAAAAACAGACCAATTCAATTTGTTTAACTCTTGAGTCAAAGAAAACTTGGGCAGTATTTTAGAAATATTATATTCCATAGTAGATTGGTGAAGTTTTTAGCGTTTTCCATGGAAAAATACACTAACTACACGGGCACCCCTTGATTTCCGATCGAAAGATTTGAGATCAAACGCAATTTTAGGAGATCAAAATTTTTGCTGAAACTCGCTCTAAATTCTTGGATAACAACAATTAATATACTTAATGCTAACTTAACTTCCAGAGTATATTCCTATAATATATATTAATAATAATTTTTTGTTAATTTTTAATTTAAAGTTCGAGTAGAAACTTTGGGGTGTGTCTGTAGCTCCATTTGATTGATTACTATCCTATTTTTTCATGCTCTTTTAGGATAATTGTGTTTTAAGACCAGTTTTTTGTACTGTATCCTTTATCTGTTCCACACGAAATATCGGTGTTACCTCTGAAGATTGAAGGGATGAAGAAAATGGGGAATACAAATGTACTTGATGACGTGTTCGATAATTTCGTTAACCGAGTTAAATTGTTTAAAGACAGAGAAGTGCTAAGACATGATTATCTTCCTGAAAAGTTACCTCATAGGGAAGACCAAATACGTCTATTAGGTGAAACTGTTGCTCCTGTTCTAAAA
Organism: uncultured Candidatus Bathyarchaeia archaeon; assembly: GCA_964640475.1. Lineage (GTDB taxonomy): Archaea > Thermoproteota > Bathyarchaeia > Bathyarchaeales > Bathycorpusculaceae > Bathycorpusculum. The sequence continues at coordinate 28,719 of CAZXGX010000003.1, read as the reverse complement.
GAAGCTAGATGCTCTAACATTTTTATTTATGGAAAAACTGGAACTGGAAAAACTGCTGTAACAAAATATGTTCTAAGTCATCTAGAATCTAAAGCTAAACAATATGGTGCACAAGTAAAATTTTGTTACATTAATTGTCGAATGACAGGATCTGAATATAGGGTTTTTGCTAGCCTAAGTCAAAGTGTTGGTATGACGATACCTTTTACTGGTTTATCTGTTGGTGAAGTTTTTGATCGTTTTCGTGCAGGTTTGGATTCCTCAAGAATTCTTTTCATAATTGTTCTTGATGAAGTTGATGCTTTAATTAAAGATCGGGGTGATGCATTCATGTACGAATTAACGCGTATCAATGAAACTTTAAGCAAGAGTAAAGTTTCGATAATTGGGATTTCAAACGATTTAAGGCTAAAAGAGTTTTTAGACCCCAGAGTTTTCAGTTCTCTAAGTGAGGAAGAACTTGTTTTTCGTCCATATGATGCAGGTGAACTACGTAATATTCTTCTTGAGCGCTCAAAGCTGTCATTCGAATCTGGGGTCCTCTCTGATTCAGCTTTAAGTATTTGTGCTGCTCTTGCCGCTGCTGAACATGGAGATGCGCGCAGGGCATTGGATCTACTTCGAGTTGCAGGTGAGGTTGCAGAACGGCAAGGAGCAACAATGATAACAGAGGAGCATGTGCGCCAAGCTGAAAAACATATTGAGCACAATCGTGTTGTTGAAGCCTTGAAGAATTTGACGCTACATTCAAAACTTGTTCTTTTAAGTGTTTATCATCTTAACAAATCAAGTGCTACAACCGGTGAAATCTATGATGTATATAATGAGCTTTGTGGCGAATTCGGTGCAGGATTGTTAACACAACGTCGCTTAGGAACTTTAGTGAATGAGCTTGATTCAATGGGTCTTGTGAATGCCAAAGTTGTTAGCATGGGCAGATATGGACGTACAAAGAAGATTCGTTTAGAAATTTCTCGGAGTCTAATTAAAGATGTATTTGCTACGGATGCTAGGTTTGGAAGAATAATTGATTATTCACCTCAGGCTTTCCATAAAAGTAGTATAGACAATAGTTAGACAACTTTACTCTTTGAATGAGAGCACGGTTGTTTCAAGTGTTTGCAGGTTAATGACTGGAACCTTTCCAGGTGTTGGAACCAATCCTAGTTTTTCCATGTAATCTGTTTGTTCTTGCCAGCCGCCGGAATTAACTACTAAAACACCTCTGTAGTTGCAGTAACCTAGTACATGTATGTGTCCAGCATGTAGAATGTCTGGAACTCTATCAATGACTAAATAATCGCGGTTTTCTGGTGAAAGCATAGTTTTCCCACCATAAACAGGCGCTAAATGGCGACCCTGTAAAAGTAGCTTCATGGCTTTCTCTGGGTGATCATGATCCATTCCTGGAATGACAGCTATTATGTCGTCTAGGCTTCTTCCATGTGTCATTAATACTTCAACGCCGTGAATGCTCATTAGGCAGGGGCTTCCCACTGAGTGAATGTTTTTCTTTCCTTCGATTGCAGCCAAGTATCCTGGTGCAATAGCTGGTTGCGGTAATGCTTTTCTTGAGGCATCATGGTTGCCTGGACCAAGAACAATTTCAATATAGTCTGGAATTTTTTCTAGGTATTTTATTGCGTAGTTGTATTGCTTATGTACATCTCGGATTGTTAATTCCAATTGCTGATTTGGGTAAACTCCTACGCCATCGACAATGTCTCCTGCAACAAGCAAGTACTTAACGCGGCCTGCGATTTCTTTCATTTCAGCATTTCCATACTTGCCTTTTAACCATAAGATGAAGCGTTTGAAGTCTTCTTTGTTAAATTTTGTGCTGCCAACATGAATATCAGATGTGAGGACGGCGTAAACTGGTTCTTGAGCTCTCTGTTGGGCTTTTCTTCCTATATCTGGAAAAATTATGTCTTCTGCAAGGAAAAGGTTTGTTCGAGTCTTAATAACAGCTATGCAGATAACTTGGTCGGGCAGTATTTGCAGGGCTTTCTTTTTTACTTCTTCAGGCGCTTTTTGTGGCACAAGTATTGTTGCGCTGCCTCCCAAGTCTTCTACTGAGAGGATTGTTTGTTGTTTGGAGTCTTTCTTTTCGGTTAGCATGCAAATTATTTTTAGTTTAGTTTTTGGCTGCGACTTTAACGCTTCAGAAATTGGTGTTGATGCCCTAACATCTATTCTTTGACGGAGAATTTTCTCTAAGCGTTTGAACCTATCTTGAAATAGTCCATTGTATTCGTCTAGTGTTCCGTTTGAGCTGAGTTTGCCTGTTGCATCTTCTAAAATTTGAAGTTGTGAAGGAATGTATTTTGCATAAGGGAAAAAGTTTTCATCATCAATTTGGATCTGTGGTTTTTGTGTTTGTTCTTCAATTCTTTGGGGTAGCGATTGTATTTGAGATTCTATGTTGTATTGGGGTTGGTTTAATTGTTCAAGAATGCCTTCTAAAAATGGCTTCTCAATAAAGAATGGTTTGTCGTCTAAGCTTTCAATTTTCTGTAGGGCTGTGTTCATTATGTTGAGCGGATCAGTTGTTTCACAATTGCTGTTTAAGAATTCGAAGGCGTCACTGTTTAGTTGGTATCCTGCAGCAATTGTTGCCTCAATGGCTTTTTGCAGCTTTTCTTTTCCGCTCATGTCAACTAAATCTCGCTTAATTTGCTAGTAATTATGTGTTAGGCACTTATGTTCTTGACTTATTTACTGTTATTGCTTGTTAACTAAAAAATTGGAATTTAACGTTAAGTATTATTACTAATAATATTTGGCTTGTTTGATAATTTGCTATTTTATTATTTTCTGATTGATTATTCAAGGCTATCTATGTTTAAATAAATGGTTATTTCTTTAGATTTGTTACAATAAACTTTAAGGGTGTATGCTATGGGTGACCTGCGTAAAGTTCAGCAAACGCCAACTGGAACGTTTTTTGTCTGCGTGCCTCGCTCTTGGGCTCAAAAGAATTGCTTGAAAAAGGGGATTATAGTTAATTTGGAGGTAACTGGTGATGGCAAACTTCTGGTTGATGCTAAATATGATTCTGAACAGCAGCCAAAAGTTGCGACATTAAGTGTTGGGCCATATTTGAGTCGTGAAATTATTGGTCGTTACTTATTAGGTTTTGATATTATTCGTATCGAGGCAAAAGATAGAATAGATTTAGAGGTTCGTAATGTTGTTAAATCAACTGTTAGCTCGTTGATTGGGCTTGAGATTGTTGAAGAAAATTATTCGCAAGTTGTTCTTCAGTGTCTGCTTGATCCTTCTGGTTCTTTGCCTGAGAAGATTTTGAGGCGGAACTATGCAATTGTCTCTGGGATGACTCGTGATGTTACTAACTCTTTTATAACTGGTGATTTGCAGTTAGCAAAAACTGTGGTTGCTCGCGATGTGGAAAGTAACCGGCTATATTTTCTTTTGGTGCGCATTTTGCGTACGATTATTCAGAATCCTCGTCTTAGTGAGAAGCTTGGTATTACTCCTATTGATTGTTTGGGTTATCGTTCTGCCGCAAGTTTAATCGAATCTATGGGTGATGTTTGTGTTCAGGTAGCTATGAAGACAATTGAGCTTAACGGGTTTAAGCCAACTGGTGATTTGCAGCGATTACTAATTGATTTACAGGTGGTTATTCTTGAGGCTCATGAGCAAGCGTTAAAATCTTTTGTTAATAAGGATGTGGCTTTAGCTGAGAACGTTAGGAGCATACAAATGAAGATTAGAGGCATTTTTGCTGATATTGAAAAGTTAGCAAAAGTACAGCCTGTGGATGTTATGCCTCAGGTTTTGGCTGCTTTGTCGTTTATTCAACAGATTTATGAGCATAGTTTAGATATAGCTGATCTTGTAGCGTAGTTTCTTCTTTCTATTTTTTTAATTTTAGCTGGTTGTTGGTTTTTTCTTTTCTCTTAGTTGTGGGAAAACCATCCCCGGGCACAACAACTTTCATAAGTCAATGCTAGAAGCTTTGTTTTAGTTTCTAAGATAGCTTTAGACTGCTTGTTGGTTGTGCAAGTTGTCACAAGTAGACGTAGACTTAAATTCGTGTTATTAACTTATTTTGAAGGTCAAGTTTCTCTTTAATGAATCATAGAATTACGCGTTAAGATAGTGAAAAAGGGTTAAATTACCAGAGTTGTATTTTCAGTAGGGAAACATGATGATTTCAGCTACTGATAAGGTTGCAAATGCTCTCTTTGAATCAGGCTGCATAAAATTTGGCAGTTTTAAAATTAAGTCTGGTGCTATGAGCCCTTATTACATAGACATGGCAAGACTGTTATCAAAACCCCGACAGTTATGTGCAATTGCAGAAGTTGCTGCTGAAAGGATCAATGAAATTACTGCTACAGATCAGGTCACTAAACTTGCATCCATCGAATTAAAAGGTGCATTAATCGTACCAAGCATATCCTGCAAGGTTGATTTGCCTTGTGTTATCGTGCGTAAAGAAAGTAAGGCTTATGGTGTAACTGGGCGGATTGCTGGAGCAGATGTTGTTAAAGGTGATAAGGTCCTGTTTTTTGATGATGTTGTTAGTGAAGGCTTATCCAAGATTGAGGGAACAAAGCCTCTTTTAGAATTAGGCGCAGAAGTTAAGCACATTATGGTTGTAGTAAACCGTGAACAAGGTGGGAAAGAGACCTTAGAGAAAGCAGGCTACAAAGTGCATGCATTGGCAAAAGTGTCTGAAGTAGTTACTTCTCTGCAGAAAACAGGAAAAATATCTATGGATCAAGCTAAAACAGTGCTGGATTACATTAGGAAGTAGTTTGGCATTTTTTGTTAATTGCTTCTAGAATCTTTTTAGCTGTTTCTTCTGGTGATAGTTTAAAATTGTTCACTGAAACCTCTGGTTTTAGCGGAGTCTCGTATGGTTGACCGACGCCGGGAACGGTGCTTGATTTTCTATTTTTTAGTGCTTTTGAATAAATTTGTGTGGGTGCATGGAATGTTTCTTTCCGTTCTGCTTCGCGTTGCATGCAGACTTCGACAGGGCATTCTAAATAGGCTTCAATGAAGCAGGGAATTTGGATTCTTGCTGTATCTCTATACTTGCGTAGATTTCCTGTTGCGTCAATAAGTACGTTAACGCCATTTTCAGTTAATAGTTTTGCAATATAGGTCATTGTTGTGTAAACTACATCACGTTCTTCAAGGCTATATGTTGGTTTAGGTGTTAAGGTTTTACGTAATTCGTCGGAGGATAGAAGTTGAACTTTAATTTTTTTTTCTTTTAGTAGTTCAATTAATGCTCTTGAAACAACTGATTTGCCGCTGCCTGGTAACCCGGTTATCCAGACGCACCATCCAGCATTTTTAGTCATAAGTGTGACATCCAATGCTATGGTTAGCACTAATCATTTGATTAACTTTGCCATAATGGAGTGCTTTTTACTTTAGCTTGTAGAAAAACGGTTTAGATTTCAGGAATTCCTTCAGTGTACCATTTGATTATTTCTAAAATAACAGCATCTGAGTAGCCAGCATCTCGGAGTTGTTGCTCTATTTGTGTAAAATTTTCTGTTTCCATGCCTCTTCCCCAAAGTCTAATACTGCTTGGTGTATATTTAATTTAATGTTTCCAAATTCGTAATATGTATAAAAAAGGACATAAAAAGTGGTTTTTAGAAGTAAGAGTTTACCTCTATAGGGTTAAACCTGTTATGTCGTAGAACATTTTTAGCGAAATTAAGAAGCTTAACCCGAACATCAACGCTTAAATTAGGATACCAAATCGGTGAGGCGACAACAAGACTTCTCCAAGCATAAAATGGTTGAACGACCTCTAAGATTTCTGAATCGTTTGTCTTTCGAAGATAATTTTCCCAGAATAAACGGAATAGTCTTTCGAAAATGCCGCTTAATTCGCCGTACTTTTGCAGTGAATAGAAAAGGTAATTTATCGTCAATGCAGCTACGTCATCAGCAGGCTCACCCCATTCTCCTCGACTTCTATCCAAAGCAGTAAAATCAACACCTTCACGGAATAAAATATTCCATGGGTGAAAATCACCGTGCACTTGACTTAATCGGTGCGTTCGTTCTTTTAGTTTCCAACGCCATTCTACGCACGCTTTTTCTATATCAATAAAATATGATTTATTTACATATGCAAATTCTTTGGGGTAACTATCAAGCAATCCCATTATACATTCGCCGTGACCAACCAAATCTCTAATGCGTCTTACATACAAGCCTGCCGAATTGTGCCGAAGTTTGTGAATTTCCGCAAGATAATCAGATAAGGCAACACAGCGGTTCTCGTCAAGCTCGCTCATAGAACCAGAATCTTTTAGGTGGTCTAGGTCTAGATGGTAAAGTTTTCCTTCGATAAATTCTGTTAAAATGAAATATTCCTTACAGCCTCCAATAGATGTTAAGCTGCCGTCTGGCGTAAAGCAGCCTGCATCAATTGAACGTGCATGTTTTGGAAGCTTGTTAAAGGCAGAATTCTGCCAAATTAAGGCCTGTGCGCGATCAGAGAAGTGATCATGACCAAAGCCTTCACCTGGGCGCATTGTTTCTAAAACAATTCTTTTATTCTTTCCATCGTGCTTAAACTCTATAACGTAAGGATAACCATACCCAAAACCCTTTAGATCGTCTGATGTCCCAGGTGTCTCACCTAGTTTCCAAACTCTTAAAACCTCGACTTTTTCTCCATATAGAGAACGCATATATTTTAAGATAGATTCTTTGGAAAGATTCAAGGTGTTAGCATCACTCATAACAATCACTCTTTCTTTGCAACAAAAATACCAATTTAGAATTTAAAGCTTAACGACAAGCAAACTAAACTTGACTACAAATTCAAGAAAAGAGATAAAACTAAATATCTTGTTTACATCACGTAGACTAAAGGTGCAATCCTCAATGGAAGACTTTCAAGTAAAAGACAAGTCATTAGCCGCACAAGGCCATTTACAAATCGAATGGGCAGCAAAACACATGCCCGTGCTTAACATAATTAAGAAACGTTTTGAAAAAGAAAAACCCCTAAAAGGGCAAACTCTAGCAGCATGTCTCCATGTAACCAAAGAAACCGCTGTACTTATCAAAATACTGATTGCGGGAGGCGCTAAAGTCGCGTTATGTGGATCCAACCCGCTTTCGACCCAAGACGATGTTGCTGCGGCTTTAGCAGACAGTGGCGTTCACGTCTTTGCTTGGAGAGGACAAAATACTGAAGACTACTACAAATGTATTGAAAAAGTCCTCGATTTTAAGCCAACTATGACTATGGATGACGGTGCAGATGTAGTTGGAATGCTTCATAGTAAACGCCAGAAACAAATAAAAGACATCAAAGGTGGCACCGAGGAAACTACTACTGGTGTTGTTCGCTTAAAAGCCATGGAGCAAGATGGTAGCCTAAAATATCCAATTGTAGCCGTAAACGACGCTTACACAAAATACCTCTTTGACAACCGTTATGGAACTGGTCAAAGTACCATCGATGGCATACTGCGAGCAACCTCAGTTCTGCTTGCTGGCAAAAACTTTGTGGTCGGCGGATACGGTTGGTGCAGTAGAGGCATAGCTATGCGTGCGCAAGGCTTAGGCGCAAACGTAATAGTAACTGAAGTTCAACCAACCCGCGCGCTTGAAGCAGTCATGAACGGTTTACGCGTTATGACAATGGCTGAAGCAGCTCCAATAGGTGATATTTTTGTAACTGCCACAGGCGACATAAATGTCATCCGCAAAGAGCATATGCAAAAGATGAAGGATGGAGCCATCATGTGTAACAGTGGCCACTTCAACGTTGAAATCAGTATCCCAGACCTAGAATCACTTTGTAAATCCAAACGCACAATGCGCTCAAATATGGAAGAGTACACCCTTAAAGATGGCAGACATCTATATTTGCTGGCAGAAGGTAGGCTTGTCAACTTGGCTGCTGCAGAAGGGCATCCTTCAGAAGTCATGGATATGTCCTTTGCAAATCAAGCATTATGTTCTGAGTACATAGCGAAAAGTGCAAAACTAGGGCTAAAAGTATACACAGTGCCAAAAGAAATCGATGAAAAAGTTGCTGAGCTTAAACTTAAGAGCATGGGTGTAACCATCGATGAGTTGACAGATGAACAGAAGAAATACTTGTCAACTTGGGAAATGGGCACAACTTAAAGAAAACCCTTATTGATAGCATGACAAACTTTAAATTGATTAAACTGATACATGGCTATAAAGTGGTGAAATCATAAATGGTTAGCAAAGATCAAGCTATAGGTGGAGCGATACTAATCGTTTGCGCACTCGTTGCCCTATTCTACATTGTTGCAATATTCCTTCCAAGTTGGATAATTGACCCACTTAACCTAGACATATACGTAGAAACTTTCAGACTTTGGGTAGTCGCAATCCCAGTTTTCATTGCTTTCGTGGCAATTATGTTCATTGGCGCATGGATCGGTTGGACAATGGCGACAACACCGCCTCCAAAACCAATCGAGGAAATAACGACTGAGATTGAAGACAAGAAAGACGAGTCAGCTCCAGATACAGCTTCAGATGCAAAGAAAAAGAAATAAACAAAACATCTATTCTCTTTAATCCTATTTCGAATGTTTTTTTACTTTTTTTTTAGTTTAAAATTGGATGATGATTCTTTTTATATGCCTGCTAACTTGAAAGCAAAATATATGCCGGCACATACAACCGCTGAAACAATAGCGATTGTTATCAAATATTTTGGTGAAAACGTTGAGAAAGATGCTTCTTCATTTTTTGGTTGAACGTCATACTCTTTGATATCACGATTTAACGCATTGATTTTTACGGTTGCAGTGAACTTTTTCATTTCCACTTCAACAGTATAAGTATCTTCTTCCATCGCAACCCGCTTAGGATTAAGGTTCCCTTTGTGGCCTATCCGTCTTAGAAAAGTAGTGGCTATAGAAGTTACTTCTTCAGCATCCAACGCTTTAGGTGTAGAATCAGTTTCTGTAACATCAGCCGGAACAGGCTCTTGTAGGGTTGACGCCAACCATTTTGTCTCCTAACTATGTTTTAAAAGGCTAGTTAAACGGTAAAAAGGAAATGTGTGTCATAAGAAAAACTGACACCCGATTCAGACTAAATCAGTAGCAGACGAGTTCGCATTAAAGGTTGTTTACCGAATCTGTAGATCGTCTTCCCGCTAAACCTTGTTTATTTATTTTGTGTCTTTGTTTTTGGCTGATAGACACACCATGGGTCTTCTTTCAGATAGTCACCTTTAGCTTCAGTGGGTAAATGCAAATCACCACAGTAATCGATAAAATCGCTTGAAAGACCATACGCTCTGGCTCTACAGCCCCCGCATATCATTTTGTATTCGCAGATGCCGCATTTGCCTTTAAGACTGTTTGGTGAACGCAATGCTTTGAACATTTCAGCGTTTGTCCATATTTCTTTAAAGGATTTTTCTCGTATGTTGCCTAATTTTATCGGCAGATAAGGACATGGGGTTACGTCGCCGTTAGGGTATATTCGACAGTAGTGTAAACCTGCGAGGCAGCCACGGACCCATTGCCTCATGTCCAAACCCATGCCCTGTGCAATGCGCATAAACTGTGGTGCACATGAAGGTCGCACGTTTAGTCGGTGTTTATGAACTTTAGCAAAGGTGTTGGTTATCATGTCCTCGTATTTCTGAGGTGAAATATCTGTGAGCTTAACTCCTCGGCCTGTGGGAACAAGGAAGAACAGGTGGAAATTTTCCACACCAATAGACTCGGCAAGACTCATGATTTCATCAATTTGGTCATAGTTATCATGTGTAAGCGTTGTATTCACCTGGACAAGCACGCCCTGTTTTCGCAGCGCCTTGCAGGCGTTTACTGCTCTCTCCCAAGCGCCCTGTACTCCACGGAACTCATCATGCTGGGCTGGAATACTTGAGTCTATGCTGATAGAGACGGTGGCGATACCTGCCTCTTTGAGCTTCTTAGCTACCACATCATCAATCAAATAGCCGTTGCTTCCCAAACCCATCTTCAACCCCTTCTTGGCGCCGTACTCTATGAGTTCAAAGACGTCGGGGCGCAGTAGTGGTTCGCCGCCGCTGAGGATAAGCAGGGGGCTGCTGACTTGGCGAATTTGGTCTATCAATGCTTTGGCTTCTTTTGTATTTAATTCATCTTCGAGTTTCTTGTCGGTAGCATTGATGTAACAGTGGCTGCATTTCATGTTACATTCTCGGGTAACGTTATAGGACATGACTAATGGAATGTATTGTTCTTGAGTTTTTGCCTCTGGTGAATACGCTAGCTTGAGGTAGTATTCGCATATACCGTCTTTGGCCATGAGTTTAGGTTGCCAAAGTGTAAATGGAAACGGTAAGACAGTGTCAAGCATAGCTTTGGCATGTGCAAAACAAAAGTTATTACAGAATAATGTGGAGACTTTTGGGTCGATGCCATATTTTTCTTGAGCAAACTGGTGACCGCCATGTATGGGGCAGTTAAGGAACTCCATTTTTCCGTCAAGTGTCGACCCATTCATATTCATGTTGATAAAGTGGTCTGCTAACATCACTGATTGAAGTTTCTCTCGACGCATCCCCACCTTAAGTGTAACGTCGAGGGCGATGTTGACAGTTTTCTTGCCAAATTCATCCTTAATCCTTCCCATGGCGGCTTCTACGGCTTCGTAACCGTGCGTTTTTACAAGTTCAGTTAATACTAAAAGTCCTTTGATGGTTTCGTATTCTTGGATAAACCGCATAAGCACAACTTGCTGTGCCCAATCATCAAACAACTTTTCTAATGCTTGGGTTGATTTAGGATTTTTGTTAGCTAGTTGGGCTTCGATTTGATTTTGGACTTGCTTTAGTTTTGTAAAAAGGGCGATTTTTTCTTCGCTGCTGGGATGTTTTACTTTCGCTATGATGGTAGCATCATAGTTTAGGTTCATGATGTTTTTAGTTAATTCTTTGGCGTCAGAGTAGAATTCGTCATAAATTTTGTTAAGCCTTGAAGTGATATTAGGTAACTCGACTTTTAACTCGTTAATTAAAACTTGGGTTTCGGACTCCATTTTGGTGACCATTGCCATGTGATAGAGTAGGGAGCCTGCCATACCTGGGTCAGACTGTTTACCCATGGCTCCGTTGAAAATTTGGTTGGTTAATTTTTTAGCTGTCTCAAAATCTTGTTTCTCAATTGCTGTTAGTGCTTGGTTGAGTTTGGCTCCACGTTCTGTTAGAAGTTGCGCCCATTTATGACAATGTCTAAAGTCAAAGTTAGTCATTAATACTTCCCTTGAAGCATAGGATTTACAGGTTGCTCCTAAAAAAGGCTATCAATGTTTTTAGTGCTTAGCTTTGATACATTTTTGATGTTTTAGTTGTCCCAATAGACTAATTAAGCTCCGAGGGAAACATAGCCAGCTAGAAGGGTGAATCGTTTGGATTTAGATGCAAACATGATTAATTTGATTCTGGCTTTAGCTGGTTTCCTCATTATGCTGGGATACCTCGGTGGTATAGGTATTAATAAGCCCCGCGGTATGAGCGTTAAAATTTGGTGCGCTGGTTACTTGGCTGTTGCAATTGTATTTGACATATTAGCCGTTATTGGACTGGTATTTGGATATACTTGGTTAACTTACCTGCTTGTCGGTTTATCTGCAGGTGCAGCAACTGGTCTAGCGCTACATGTAGCTCATCATATTAACGAGGAAAATGAGCACCCAACTATAATGGGTATTTAAAAATTACACCCCTGCTCTTTTTTGTTCATAACAAATCTTTAGACAGCAGTCTATAGTCCCTTATGTGGGAGGAAAAAATCAAGAAGATACTTTCAATATCTTGTTACTAAAGTATTTTTTCTGCTTTGGCTGCTTGAAGACATTTTTCGAAACCGCCAAGACACGTAAAAACCTGATCCGCAGGTGCTTGTTCAACTATTAATTGTTGAGTGCTTGCATAAATACAGCCATCTAACATCAGGTTGTCAGTTAAATCTACTTCTTCAATAAACATTCCTTGTGTATCTCTTAATTTTCCATCGATGCTACGGCTAACCTGAAAGTTTAGAGCTTTTACTGTACGCTCAGTAAAAGGCAAGGCAACATTAGTATAAGCAAATACTTTCTTGCCTAAGGCATGAGCGAACCCCATTTCATATGCCGTCCCTACATCCGCGCTTGGTCCTCTAAACGGAGTAATATTAGCAATAACTATACTGCAACTTTTAATCAAACTCTCATTAACTTTACTGATACACATTCCAACCTGCCTTGGACTTTTACCTTCAGCACCAATCTCAACGTCTAAGGAGAAAACACCTTCGAAACCATATTTTTTGCATAACGTTTTCTTTTGTTCACCGATTTCTTTAGCACTACTAAGAAAAACTTCTGGACCAGCAAGGTAAATTCGTGTGAAAGAAATTGCCATGGTTCCTCAAGACATAAAGTAACTTGAAAACTAATAAATAAAACATAATTTTGTGTCTTAAAGGTTGAAAAAGTTTAGTCAAGAAACCTTGACTAAGGGTTAGTCAAGAAACCTTGACGAGAATGCTTTTAGCTCTTGAATAAACTGCCTTCTAATGGAGGAAACTTAGATGAGGAAATCGTCGGTCCACTTTAACACAATTATGCCTTCTAGTATACCCTTTGCTTTTCATCAGTTTTCTTTCATAAAAGAAGAAACGAAGGAGGATATCTGTGACTAGTATTTTATTGCCCTTTTCAAAAACCGATAGTAATCGAAACCTTTTTGGAACATTAAAATCCCTTGACGCAATGTGCAAAAACTGTAACCCCACATCACCGTTAGAATGCATAAGCAAATGCCCAGCGTACAAGCTAAAAAACGAGCTAAGAACACTCAGGGAAGCAATAAGCAATCCTGACTATATGAAAACTCTTCTTAACTCACTAAAAAACACCACACGACTCAACATACTACAACTAATCGTAAATAGCAGATACTCGATCACTAAACTAAATAAGGAATTAAAAAAAACTGGACCTGCAATAAACCAAGATGTCCTCAGAGAAGAATACTTGCATTCATTAATCGCAGTGGGACTATCTAATGAAGTGCAAGAAGAATATTATGCGACATTATTCGGTAGTCGTTTAACTGAATCTCTTGGTGGTAGTTTTCAAGAATTAGTCAAAAAGCTACCTGCACATTCAGAGTGTTATGAAGAAAATATTTTGTTATACTTACTTTCAGGATCTAAAACTTTTGAAGAAATAGCAACCGTTGTACCACCAAAAATTGTATCTCGAACACTGAAACGCTTACGCTTAAGTGGATTAATAAAAACTCCTGAGGCTAGAGATTACATATTTTTCCTCAAGTCAAAACGAGATCCAAGTCAGGAAACCTTAGCAGTTACTGAGCGCAGAATCTATGAAGCAATTATTAATGAAGGGAGTCCCGCTGGAAAACTTGCAAAGGATACAGGTCTTTCACAGGTAATAATCTACAAGAATCTAAGACATTTGAGAGGTAAAAAGCTGGTTTTTACAAGAAGAACACCTAAAGTATATAGTTTAACCTCTGATGGCGAAAAGTTAGCTACTGTTCTGCAGAAGATTCAGCAAGTAGTTGAAGACGCATGGAATTCTTGTGAACAAGTTCTAAATGATGTTAGCATGTTAAAGATGAGGTGACACTTCAACTTTGCAATCCCCTGCCAAAAGTGTAGACGTCATCAATGTGAGGATTACTCACAAAACGGCAGCTGTTCCTCTATTAGAGGCAGTTTCCTTCAAAGACAAAACAAACGTATACGAAGAAGTGCGTACACTTGAAGGCGTGCAGGAATCAGTGTTTATACAAACATGTAATCGTGTTGAATTATACCTTGTAAGCGAAGATAGGCATAAAACTATCAAATCAGCAATTGAATACTTAGAAAATCGTGCTTCAACGAATACAATAGAAGTTGATAAGGCAATTGAGTACTCAATTAATCGTGGGGCGCTTAATCATTTGCTTCGAGTGACTTCTGGTTTAGAATCTATGGTGATTGGAGAAGATCAAGTCATAAATCAGGTTTGGAACGCTTATCTTGAAGCTGAAAAAGCAAAGGCAACGGGGCCAGTTCTTAGTCTTCTATTCAATAGGGCAGTAAATGTGGGAAGAAGAGTCAGAAATAAAACTGGAATCAGCAAAGGTGCAGTTTCTGTCGGTTCAGCAGCCGTAAAACTTGCTGAAGAATTGCTGGGGGGCCTTAACAAAAAGAACATTCTTGTAATGGGTGCTGGCGAAACAGCCACTCTTGTTGCCAAAGCAATGGCTAAACGCTGCTTAAAGCCAATATTCATTGCAAACAGAACTCAAGAACGTGCATTACGCTTAGCAGAGGAACTTGGCGGAACAGCAGTCAAATTTAACAAGCTTAACGAGGTTCTAAAGGATGCAGACGTTGTGCTTTGTGCAACTTCTGCACCGCATTACCTTTTAACTAAGGAAATTCTTTCAAAAGTAAGTCCAAAAAGAAGAAACCATAATAATTTATTAGTCATAGACATTTCAAATCCTCGAAATGTTGAAGAAGCAATTAAAGACTTGTCTGGTGTTGAACTTTACAGCATTGATGATCTCTCCTTAATTGCGGAACAGAACAAGTTAGAGCGGCAAAAAAGCGTTCAGAAAGCCTCCGAGATAGTTGATGAAGAACTGATAACTCTAGAGCGCGCAATGAAAGCTGAATCCATCAGGGTTACTGTTTCAAATTTTCTAAATCAAATCGAAGCTATCCGCCAGAGGGAACTTGAAAACGCCTTCAACTCATTATATGGGTTAGATGAGCATAAGAAGAAAGTCATCACTGACTTAACAGGTATAATCTTGAAGCAAACCTTCTTACCACTTATCACTAACTTCAAACAAGCAGCGGAGAACAACGAAAAGGACGTTATTGAAGCAGCCACGACATTATTCAAACTGTAGGAGAACTGCCTGCCATTCTTGGTGCCCAAAGGCTTTGGATTTTTTAAGGTAATCTTGATCGTTTGGTGAAAAATGTTTTTAATAAGTTATGGCATTACTATAGCTAACTATAGGTGATATATAATACAGAACGATGATTTAACAACAATACAGCTAAAGAAATCGGTAGTAGAAGAATTAAAAAGCATCCGAAAATATCCAAGAGAAACCTACAATGAAACCATTTTAAACCTTATAAAAACTGCAAAAGAATCCCGTAACCAAAGGCAATACGATGAATTTCTTCACACAATTCAACAGAAAAAAATGAAGGAATTATGGGGTAACGAAGCAGACGAGGCTTGGACAGATGCTTAAGCCAGGCGACGTTATCCTTGCAAGCGTACAATTCACTGACACCACTGAAATAAAGGTCAGACCCGCGGTGGTTCTCTTCGAAGAATTAGGCAATGTCGTGATTGCTGGTATAACCAGTAACCCAAAAATGAAAGGCATACCGCTAACTCAAAGAGAAGGTGCTGTAAAAGACAGCGTTATAAAACTCAACTATCTCTTCACAATCTCACAGGAAATGGTTAACAAAGTTGTTTTCCACTTAAGCCAAGAGAAAAAGCAACTAATCTTTAATCAACTCTGCAAGAGACTCAACGAGCTTTCCAAATAATTAGGTTTGGCACTATTGAAGAAAATAAAGAAGAATTCTAGAAGCCTGTAACTAGACCTTCTAATGCACAAGCTAACTCGACGAGTTTATCGCAGTTAATTATTTCGGGGGTGTCTTTTGGAGAATGCGTTATGGTAGCCATTAATTCAGCGATTTTATCTGAGGTTATCGCTATTGTAGGTTTTTGGCTTTGTGCAAAAATCATATGGTCCCCTTGATACCATTGTTCTCCTTCATGTATTCCTTCATACTTGCCGAATGCTATGTTTGCTTTCTGCTGGATTTCTACTGGGCAGCCATAGAAAGAATATGCAGTATTACCCTTGGAATAACCTACATCATCTATGTTTATGGCAACAAAAATTTTCTCAAAAGTATCACTATATCGATGTAGATAATCCATTTGTCCTCCCAGACTGTAATGGTCTTCCCCATTAAACGCAATAATCTCAATTCCCATCTTTCCCTGATAGTCCTTTAGCATCTCTGCTAGAAGCAACTCAACAACAACACCCGAAGCGTTGTCTGA
>CAZXGX010000003.1:0-12500 GCA_964640475.1 uncultured Candidatus Bathyarchaeia archaeon | reverse complement strand
CTTTCGTAATCTAAGCATTTAAAGGGGGTGGCATCGACCAAATAGCCCCAAGAACTCGCTTTCTGCGCAAAAAAGTCTGTTGCAGCATGGTTCCCCGGTGAACCAACTCGTCTGTTCGTTGTGACGCTGCAAAGGGTATTTAGATAGTCTTTTGCTTTTGTAGAATAATCGTTTTTGTTCATTGCTCTTTGCGTCCTTGATTGTTTGTTGATTTGTAAAGTTTTGGATATAATAATTATTGTAATTAACATAGCAAATAACCGAAAAAAGTAGAAAAGTTCGGCGACGGGGAAGGGATTCGAACCACTACCAGCCCGAAACAACTGGGTTTTGATTCTGTTCCTTTTCCCTTTTTAAGTCTGCTTTTCGATTTCTTCTAAGACTCTTGCAAGGAGTTTTGGTTCAATCCTAAATCCCTTCTTAACTAAAGTCAAAACTGTCTCCTTTGCTTCGGCCTTATCCAATAATTCATTCCGCAGGGCTGTTATTATAACGTATAATATTCCTTTGACTTTTAGACCCCAGATTTCTGCGAAGGCGCGACCGCTTGAGTCATCCATCAATAAAAGCGCGTTTTTGCCCATTTTGCGAGCTAAAACTATTGCTTGTACCTCTCCTTTATGGAGTTCAAAACTGTGCTGCATTATCTTATCGCAAACCGTATTCTGGTTTTTATCAAGCGGCTTGACTTTAATCCATCTTTGTTCGTATGCGTCTTTGATTACTAATGCGTCGCTAAAGCCCTCTTCTAACCCTTTTTCTACCGCTTCCTTGTAGCTTTCTTCTGAAATTAGTATTTCACCAAACAATTCTTTGAGCAGGTTGAGTTTGCCGATTTTTGCTAGCCAAATAAGAGGGCTAGTGTTTGAGATTGTCAGCAATGCTGCGGTTCTCCTTATGGTTTTAGGTCTTGCTCCAAATCATGTTGGGAATATTGGATGAGGATTCCTTTGTCTTCTAAGATTGTATAGAAAGTCCACAATGAAACACCTGCTAACTGAGCAGCCCTCCAGGTTGTAACCTGACCAGCTCGGTAGAGTTCAACAGCTTGTTCCACGCTTTTCTGCTTTACACCGTTTTCGAGGAGTTCACGGATGAGGGTTGAGCGGTCTTTGCCTTCTTTTTTGGCGATTTCTTTTAATTTCTTTGCTGTTTGAGGGGGCAATCTTAAGGTGATTGTTTCAGACATCAAATCCATCCTGAATACAATAGATGTCAAATGTAACCTATTAAATTTCCTATAACAATGTTGGCGCCGGGGAAGGGACTCGAACCCCTGCGAGCACGAAGCCCACTAGCTATCTTGCCTTTTCAGGCTTGCCCTCTTTTATTAGATCTCGAGGCTAGCGCGATAACCACTCCGCCACCCCGGCTGCAACTATTGATTCTGTATGCCTGTCTAAAAGAGTTTTCATTCCCCCGAGAAACCAATAGTGGGTCATTAGAATTAGTTAAGGCTGTTTGGCATATTTGGCTCCTAATATTTGACCTATGCAAAAAACTATAGGAGGGGAGGTGTTATTGACGAAAAATCAAGCCATTAGTATGTTAAAAATAGACTTTGAATTAATGATGTAGAATTGATCAAAAGCTCAAGGGCTTATTGGTCTTTGTATTTTTCAAACTCGTTGTTAACTATGTCTAGTTGGATGCCAGCTTGCTTGAACATCTCAATTGTGTCAGCGTCAGCATGATAGCGTTTCTCACATACGACACGTTTGATGCCTGCGTTGATAATCATCATTGCACACGTTCGGCATGGTGTCATCTTACAAAAAAGCGTGCATCCTTCTAGAGGAATGCCGAAGCGTGCAGCTTGAAGAATGGCGTTTTGCTCAGCATGCAATGTACGGACGCAGTGTTGGGTGATTTCGCCGTTGCCGTTGGTCATTTGGCGCATGTCGTGTCCAGCTTCGTCGCAGTGAGGTAAACCTGCTGGAGAACCAACGTAGCCTGTGGTCATGATACGCTTGTCTTTTACTATTACTGCTCCGCATTTGCCTCGGTCACAGGTTGCACGTTTAGATACGGCTTCACATAAATCTAGAAAGTACCTGTCCCAGTTTGGTCTTGAGTTAGTTGCCAACACATATTCCTCTAATTTTAGAAACATAGTTTATCGAACAAATTAATAAATTATATTGGTTAAACATTGAATCCTTTCTCAAGAATATGTATTTCTCTGCCAACTTTATGACGTTCATCAATTTCAATCAAAGACCCAGCACCGAGCAATCGTCCAATATCCAAGTTTTCCTGGAACATGTCTCTTGAAAAAGCGTAAATTCGTTTAAATCCAGCCTGTTGGAGCACCTCATCAATCGGCATAGTAACAACTTGATTTGAACGTGTCTTAATGTAAGGAGTAACAAGCACCAATCGCCCCTTGGGCTTTATTACAATAGATGCTTGCTCGATAAATCGATAAAACATTGGCTGCAATTTTTCGATAATCTTTTCAGCATAAGGCGCTGTGGGGAACTCACGTAATGCAGGACCTAAGTCTGGTTCACAAACAATACAATCAACATTTTCTCTGCCGATCTTCTGTGCCAACATGTTAATGTCACCTTGTAAAACCCTGAAATCAGCGCCTTCAAGTCCATATTCTCTGATTAACCACTCTACGTTTTCTTCAGCAGCTTCCCCACACCAAGGATTAACATCCATCCCTACAACTGCTGCACCTTCCAAGAGTGCTTCTTGAAGTATCGTACCAACTCCACAGAAGGGATCAAGTAGAGTCTTACCTTTATTGCATGCTGATAGATTCACCATCATTCTTGCTAGTCTTGGAGGCATGGCAAAGATTTTTCGTTGATTGGGTTTGTAGATGTCTCTTTTCTGGAATTCAAAGGGGTTATGCACAGCTACTGTTGTGGCAATCCATGTTTCTTTCTTACCAATACAGAACAGGACTTCCGCTTGGTTTTCCACTAAGTGCTTTTTTATGACTTCAACATGACTTAATTGGACTCTTCGATCTTCTGAATACCCCATAAAACTTGACTTTACTCCACGAATGGCCAACTCGTCTTTTATAGCGCTTCCAATAAATCGTTGCATTCTACCCGAAAAAGGGTGAAATGCGTTGTCAGTGAAGTAAACGCTAACTCCAAAAAGCACTTTTTCAGGCGCCTTTGCCATCCCATCTAATACACCACACTTCATTAAGGCTTCAGAGATTTGTTTTTGAGATAGCTTATTCTTTTGGAGAAATGCCTCTTTAACAAGCTCAGTTGATATTGTTGTTTTTAATTCACCAATTTTTATGGTTCCACCCAAATCAGCAATAGCTGATGTATCCAAGCGGTTCTCAACGTTTATGCTGAAGAATTCTCGGGAGAAATATTCAACCTTAAACTTGTTATTTCGAGTTTGGAAGTACGCTGTTAGCTCCGCTAATGAAAGTATCCAGTTTTTTCCTGAAATAAACAGTAAAGTAAACATTCAAAAATGTACAAGTCTACTAAACTATTTAAGTGCATAAACAAAAACCTCGTATAACAAAGTGTATAGCTCTAAAATAATAGATAAACGAAAACCCATGTAAATGTTTACGCATATTTGCAAATCGTTTAAATATCGCTGGAAGTGTTACGTTTAAAAAGGGACGTCCCATGCACGCAAGAAATTACAGGCACGTTAAAAATAGAGCTTACACTCGAAAAGAATACGCTCGAGGTTTTCCACCACCCAAAATTGTAAAATTCACTATGGGCGATACAAAAGCAACTTTTGATTTTGAAGCACAATTGATCGCTGGAGAGCGAGCTCAAATACGACATAGTGCCCTCGAAGCTGCACGTGTAGCTACAAACCGTGTCTTAATGGACAAACTTATTAACGATTACTTGATGGTTGTTCACCCATACCCACACGTGATTCTACGTGAAAACAAAATGATCTTCGGTGCTCACGCTGACCGACTTCAACAAGGAATGAGGCGTTCCTTTGGAACAGCAATCGGCACAGCTGCAAAGGTTGAAGTAGGTCAACCAATCATGACCGTCAGAGTAAAAGCTTCAGCCGCTGACACCGCAAAATTATCACTCAAACGTGGCAGTGCAAAACTTCCAATCCCTTGTAGAATAGTAGTAACTAAAGCAGCTCCGACCAAAGCCCAAACGGAGACGGAAAGCGCTTGAGTGCTCCAAGGAAAGACTTGGTTTTATGGTTTGATGATGTAAGAAATACTGACGTTCCCATTGTTGGCGGCAAAAACGCCAGCCTTGGCGAAATGATCCATGCCGGGTTGCCGGTTCCCAACGGTTTTGCCGTTACAGCTTATTCTTATGAAAAATTTATTGAAGAAAAAGAGATTTCTCAGAAAATATATGCCATTATCAAGGAAACTGTTACAAATCCTAACGACCCAAAACAATACGAAGTGGCTTCAAAACGCATCCGAGAATTAATCGAAAAGACTCCGATGCCCAAAGAAATTGAGCATGCTATAAGATTAGCTTACGCTGAATTAAACAAGCGTTTAGCTTTAAAGGACACCTTTGTTGCTGTGCGCTCAAGCGCTACAGCGGAAGACCTGCCTGATGCTTCATTTGCTGGTCAACAAGAAACTTATCTTAACGTGAAAGGCCCAGATGATCTTTTAGAAAAAGTTGTAAAATGCTGGTCAAGTCTGTTTACTCCAAGAGCGATCTTTTACCGAACAGAGAAAAACTTTGCACACGATAAAGTCTTCATCAGTGTCGGCGTTCAAAAGATGGTTAATTCCAGAGCAGCAGGTGTAATGTTCACCATAAATCCAGTGACAGGAAACCGCGATGAAATTGTCATCGAAGGTAATTACGGTTTAGGTGAAACCGTTGTTTCAGGGGCAGTTAACCCTGATGATTTCGTAATTGATAAACAAACAATGAAAATTAAAGAACGTCGGATCGCTCGGAAAACAGTCAAATTTGTTCGTGACCCTAAAACAGGTAAAACTATACATCTTGACATTCCCGAAGCTGAGCAGAAGGTAGTCTGTATAAGTGACGCCGAAATCATGAAGCTTGCTGAGCTTGCCAAACGCATAGAAAAACACTATGCAAAACCTATGGATATTGAATGGGCTATCGATCAAGACCTTCCTTATCCAGAAAATATGATGTTAGTTCAAGCACGACCAGAAACTGTTTTTGGTACTAAAGGAACGGGAGACGCTAAAATGGAAGAAGGTAAAGCTCAAGACTTGAAAATAGTCGTTCGAGGAATCTCCGCTGGAAGAAGAGGCTATGGTATAGGAAAAGCAAAAGTTGTCCTAAATCCTGACGATGCAAACCGCGATATGACCAAAGGAGATATCCTTGTTACCGATATGACTGATCCTGATTTTGTTCCATTCATGAAAATGGCAAGTGCCATAGTTACTGACAAAGGCGGAATCACGTCGCATGCTGCGATAGTAAGCCGTGAACTTAATATTCCCTGTGTTGTAGGCACCGAAATCGGAACTCAAACTATGAAAACAGGTAAAGAATATACTGTGGATTCAAGAAACGGTGTTATCTACGAAGGCATCATGGCTCAAGCTACTCAACCTGCAACTAACGGTGGAGCAGCAGTTGTACGTGCAGAAGCCGCACCAGTAACAGCGACAAAAATTTACATGAACCTTGGAACTCCTGAAATGATTGAACAATACAAGAACCTGCCCTTCGAAGGTATTGGTTTGATGCGTACAGAATTCATTTTCGCTAATATCATCGGCGAACACCCAATGTTATTCGTCGAGAATGATAACGGCCAAAAATTGGTGGATAAACTAGCTGACGGCATAGCAACTGTAGCTCGTGCAATCCAACCTAAACAAGTTGTGGTACGATTAAGTGACTTTAAAACTAACGAGTACCGCGGTTTAAAAGGCGGAGAAAAATATGAAATCAACGAAGAAAACCCAATGTTAGGTTGGAGAGGATGCAGCCGCTACATAAGTAAATGGTACATTCAAGCTTTCAGATTAGAATGTCAAGCTATAAAGAAATGCC
Organism: uncultured Candidatus Bathyarchaeia archaeon; assembly: GCA_964640475.1. Lineage (GTDB taxonomy): Archaea > Thermoproteota > Bathyarchaeia > Bathyarchaeales > Bathycorpusculaceae > Bathycorpusculum. The sequence goes on along the minus strand of CAZXGX010000003.1, from coordinate 6,510 downwards.
GTAATGAATGGGGACTCAAAAACGTTTACGTAATGCTTCCAATGGTTCGAACAATCTGGGAAGCACGTCAAGTCCTCCAAATCATGAAAGAAGAAGGTTTAGAACGTAACAAAGACTTCAAGATTTGGTTCATGGCTGAAACCCCTTCAATTGCAATAATGGCAGACGAATTCAGCAAACTCGTCGACGGCTTCAGCATCGGCTCAAACGACATGACTCAAGGCGTACTAATGATTGACCGCGACTCCGAACGATTAGGCCAAATGGGCTACTTCGACGAACGCGATCCAGCAGTAAAACGAATAATTGCCCACCTAATCAAAGTTGCACACGAAAACGGCTGCACAGTGAGCATCTGCGGTGAAGGACCATCAAACCTGCCCGATTTCTGCGAATTCCTCGTACGTGCCGGAATAGACAGCATATCCGTAAATAACGATGCGGTTTTAACAACAAAACAAAATGTAGCAGCCTTTGAGCAAAAGTTGATTCTTGAAAAACTAACTGAACAAGCAGCAATTGCAGCAGGAAAACCCTTGAAAAAACCAATCCCAGATTGGGAATGGTAAATTTCTACAACCATATCTCTTTTTTAATTATTTTCTAATTACTATTCCTGTGAGTGATAAGTAACATGAAAGGTTTTGATTACGAAGAAGAGAGAATAAAACAGGAAATCAATAACCTTGGAGCTAAACGAGTTTTAATTCAACTGCCTGAAGGCTTAAAACCTGAAGCCACACGGTTAGCAAAAGTTGTGGAGAACACTGGTGCGATTGCGTTGATATCAGGTGATCCATGTTATGGTGCCTGTGATATTGCCGTTAATGAGGCTCAAAGTCTAGGCGTTGATTTAGTTGTGCATTTTGGTCATGCAAAACTTGTCAAACATGAACAGGTTCCCACGATTTATGTTGAAGCAAGAGCCTCAGTAAATATCGTTGAAGCAGTTGAAAAGGCCCTACAGCTTTTACAGCAGTACTCAAAAATTGGGTTAGCTACTTCAGTGCAGCATCTCCAAACGCTCAATGAAGCAAGAGAGCTGCTTGTTCGCGCAGGTAAAACTGTGATAATCGGTGACGCTAGACGCTTAGGGTATGCTGGTCAAGTCATTGGTTGTGATTATAGCAACGTTAAATCAATTATTGACGAGGTTGAAGCATACCTTTTTGTCGGCGGTGGAATGTTTCACGCGCTTGGCATTGCTTTAAGCACATCTAAACCAACAATCATCGCTGACCCCTACGATAACCGAGCCTTCTCAGTTGATGTAGACGCTCAGAAGCTTCTAAAGCAACATTGGGCTTGTATCGAAGAAGCTAAAAACGCTAAGATTTTCGGAATTATAGTGGGATTAAAGCCTGGACAGAAGCATCTTGAGGATGCACTGAGAGTAAAGGAAATAGTGGAAAAACAAGGTAAAACCGCCTATCTGTTAGCAACAAGGGAAGTAATCCCTGAAACATTACTGGCTTTTCCAACAATTGGAGCCTACGTTAATACAGCTTGCCCAAGGATTTCTCTTGATGCACCGGGAAAGTTTTCTAAGCCCGTACTTACAGTTAATGAGTTCATGGTAGCGTCTGGAGAATCATCATGGGACAGCATGCTCAAAAAAGGCTTATTCGAAAACTAGACCTTGAGTTATTCATTTCAAAAATCGCTAGTAATCCTTCCCCTAAAGTAAACCTTGAGCAGTACACTACTTCCCCCTCTATTGTTGCAACCCTGCTATACCTTGCTGCTTATACAAACAGCGATATTATAGGAAAAAGAATACTGGATTTGGGGTGTGGAACAGGAAGGCTTGGATTAGGTGCAGCTTTTCTTGGAGCAGAGGAAGTTGTTGGCGTTGACATCGATAAGTCAACATTACAGTTAGCGGCTAAGAACTCCCGTATAGCTGGCTTTGCAGATAAAACTGAATGGGTTGTCGGCGGTATTAACGTGGTTGAAGGCTGTTTTGATACTGTGTTACAGAATCCTCCTTTTGGTGTGCAAACACGTAATGCTGATCGTGCTTTTCTTGTTAAAGCATTAGAGGTTGGCAAGATAGTTTATTCTCTGCATAATCATCCTGAAGCTGACAAACGCTTACTTGGTATGTTAAAATCCAGCAAAGGCATAGTTGAAATTGCGCCTTCTGCTTTCCTTAAACAATTCATAGAAAAACATGGCGGTACAATCAGAGTTGTATATGCCTTGCTTATGACGATTCCCAAAATGTTTGATTTCCACACCAAAGAACATCATGATTTTATCATTGACCTCTATATAATTGAACAATCCAAAACCATGGCGCCCCGAATTTAAGGCAAGTTTGTTTTTCAAAAGTAAATCAAAAGGTTTATTGAGCAGCATGGAAACTAAGCATATGCGATTTAGCAAGATGCTATTATTCGTCTATTTAAAAGTATAAGGGTAACTGTTATGAGTCTAAAATCACCCGAACAAAAAAGCGGTCATTTAGTTTTGCCAGGTGAACGCTTAGGTGTAATTGAAGAGTTTATTCCTGATTCTGGAACATACGTTAAAGATGGCGTTATTTACTCAAAAATTGTTGGACGCGCTCTAATGGATCTACTAAACAAACGTGTCTCAGTTTATCCACTAGTTAATGGTGCAGTGGTTCCCAAAGTAGGCTCAGTAGTTGTTGGTCAAGTTGGAAACGCTCAATCAGACAATGTTCTAGTAAGAATTTTTAGGGTTGGAAGCAAAAAAATCTCAGGTGTCTTTGGTGGCATACTTCACATATCCGACGTGTCTGATCGATATATTGATTCAATGAATGAAGTCTGCAAACCAGGTGATCTCATACGTGCAAAAGTCATCAGCACAAAGAACCAAGTTTATCATTTAACAACTGCTGATAAGAACTTGGGAATACTATACGGGTTCTGTTCACGATGCGGAAACCTGCTTGAACAACAACGATACGAGATGCATTGTTCACGATGCGGAAACATTGAGAAGCGCAAAACTACAATGGATTATGGAACCGAGCCACTTTAAAGAGGTAACTTGAAATGAAAATTAATGTGTTAAAGAAGACTGAAAACGAGCTTAAAATTGAAATCCAAGGTGCAGACCATGGAATATGTAACCTGCTTCAAAAGAAAATATTGCAGGACAAAAATGTTGACTTAGCAGGTTATGACGTGCCACATCCCTTAGCTTCAAGTCCAATTATTTACATACGAATGAAGGGGAAAGCAAAGGCAGAATCAACATTGATTACTGCAGCCAAGAAAGCATTAGCAGACAATGAAGCGTTTGGTAAAGAGCTTGAGAAAGCTCTTAAAGCATAATTTTTTTCCTTTTCAATAAAATTTTTTATTTGTTGTTTTCATAAAATATTAAATTGATTGTTTTGATATAATATCTACTTTGAGGATAGCTTTTGGCGTCTAAACATTTTCGAGTTATAAAATCACAAATTCGCGTTCTTGGTATAGATGACGGTAAACATGTTTTTAGATCAAATGCTCAGGTTCCAGTAGTTGGGGTAGTTTTTAGGGGTGGTTTATGGCTTGACGGGGTCATGGCTACTAGTGTTTTGGTGGATGGTTTTGATGCAACAGAAAAAATATCAAATATGATACTTACTTCGCCACACTACAAGCAATTACAGGTCATAATGCTAAGTGGTGTAACATATGCCGGCTTTAACATTATAGACGTAGTTGCGCTTAATGAGGCGACAAAGTTGCCTGTAATAGCTATTGCACGCAAAAAACCTGATTTGGAAAAAATCCGTGCTGCCTTAGAGAATCTTGAACGCCCTAAAGAGAGGTTTAATATGTTGTTGAAAGCTGGCGAAATAATTCCTGTGGCTTGTAGAAAGAACAAAATTTTTATGCAGACTGTTGGAATAATAAGCGAGGATGCCCAGAAAATAGTAGCTTTAACTTCCACAAGAAGTAGTATTCCCGAACCGTTGCGTGTCGCACATCTGATTGCTTCAGGAACAAGTATTTGTAAAGGAAGAATTAGAAAAAGTTTAAAAGCTACAAAGCTAAGGGAATCAAAAACGGATAATGGTGTAAGTAAACATGGAATTCTGTCCTAAATGTGGTAGTCGTCTTGAACCTAAGAAAAGTAAGAGTGGCAAAGAAGCTTCTTTGGTTCTTGCTTGCCCAAAATGTGGCTATAAAAAACCTGATTCCGGAAGCGGTCTTGAGCCAAAAGTTGCAAAGGTTATTCAGCATAATCCCCAACAATTCGTAGCTGTAATTGGCAAGGAAGAGCAGAAACTCAATACTTTGCCAACTGTTAGGATTGAATGCCCAAGGTGCGGAAACAACACCGCGTATGTTTGGCAAGTGCAAACTCGTGGCGCTGATGAATCTTCTACTCAATTTCTGCGTTGCACAAAATGTAACTACACCTATCGAGAATACAGCTAAACTCTTTTCTCTTTCCCAATTTTATTATTCTTTAACTTAAAATTATTGAGCGTTTATCTTTTTTATCTTTATTTCAGGGTTTTGGAGCAAGTTTATTTATTAGGTTAGCGTATAGCGTAAATCTAATTAACCTAACAGTATATGCATTAAGTCGAGGAAGAGGAAACCGTGTTTAAGCTCAAAGTATCTGATGCTAAACTCCTAAGAGATATGGCTACAGCAATATCTATTCTAGTTGATGAAGCCACCTTCAAAATTGATCCTGAAGGTTTAAAGTTACGTGCTATGGATCCATCACGTGTTGCCATGATTGATTTTGAATGGCCAAAAACCCTTTTTGAAGAGTACGTTTGCATAGAACCAACAAAAATGTGTATAAACATAAGTGAACTCCTCAAACTGTTAAAACGCGCAGGTCGCGAGGAGTCTGTAGAGTTGTCTTTAGATGATAAAACAGGCAGACTCCAAGTTAAAATCATGGGCAAATACTCACGTGACTTCACTATGCCAACATTGGAAGCGTCAGAAGAAGAAGTGCCCACTCCAAAAATCAGCTTTAACGTAAAAGCAAAAAGTACAACTTCAGGCTTAAGCCAAGCAATCGAAGATGCGCAACTAGTCAGTGATCATGTACGCATTGAGGCAGATCCTGAGAAACTTGTTCTGAGTGCTTCAGGCGATCTGATGGGCGCCACAATCACCTTACAAAAAGGCAACGATGCGTTATTGGATCTTGAAGTTAAAGAAAACGCTAAAGCAACCTTTAGCTTAAGCTACCTATCTGAAATCATTAAAGCAGCATCTGCAACATCAGACATTGCTACACTTGAATTCTCAAGTGACATGCCAATTCGCATTGATTTCCAACAGACCAAAGAGGGTAAGTTGACCTTCTTCTTGGCGCCAAGAATCGAAACAGAATAATGCCTGGATTAAATTTGCAGATTGAACCGGCGGGCTTCACAAAAAGTGATTTAGCGAAATATCCTTTTTTAAAAGAAACCGCCAGGCACATTTCTCCTTTAGACCTGCAAATTGAAGATTTAACAAGTCCAGGTATGAATGTAATTCTTGAACGCGCTGAGGAACGAGTGACCTTAGCTATCACTGATTTATGCGTTCGCATCATTAACCAAACAATTAAGGATGAAAAAACAGAAATTCTCTCTTTTCCTGTAGCAGTTATGCTTGTTTCAGCAACGGATAATTCTTTAATAAAGAAACGTTACGCGCTAGCTGAGGCAAAACAAGCTACAAGCGAATTAGCTTTAGAATCAAAAGAAAAAATCCTAAAAGTTGCTCTAGATTTTAATTGGAGCATAGCAATTACGCCTCAAGACAGCCGTTTTCCTTCTGATTTTGTTCTCAATTTTACAGACTTTCTAAGAAACGCCAGCCATTTACATGATAATAAATGGAAATTAATCAATAGTGTTCTTTCTGATGGAAGCGTTTACATAAACAAGCATGACGTTGTCCGTTTACTACAGGAAGAGATCAAACGACGCATAGAAAAGCGTTTAGAGTCTGCACAACTAGATAGATACCCTTCTGAAATCTCTTTATTAGCTGGAAACCTTCAGGCGCTCGCCTCTGAACGGATCGGTAAAGCAGAAACTGATTTTCCAAAGGTGGTTGTACAAGAAGCCTTTCCTCCTTGTATAAACGCCTTATACGAAGCTGCCTCAAAAAGTCATCATTTATCACATATTGGCCGATTTGCCTTGGTTTCTTTTCTTGTTAATATTGGAATGAGCGCTGAAGCGGTAGTTGAATTATTTAAAACATTTTCAGACTTCAACGAGCGATTAACTCGTTATCAGGTTGAACACATCGCAGGTGAACGTGGTTCAGGTACACGGTATACTCCCCCTCAATGCTCGGTACTGCAAACGCATGGTGTATGTAAAAATCGTGATGATTTATGTCGTCATATTTATCATCCACTTAAATATTACAAAATAAAATCTGAAACGAAATCTAAAGTAACCTAACTCACGCTTAGATGCTTTTAGTGGTTATAGTTATTTATCACCCCACTGTATAGGTGTGGTTTGAGGGTTGAGCAGGTATGTCATCAAGAGATTTTGTTTACTCCAAGTTC
>CAZXGX010000002.1:4128-48155 GCA_964640475.1 uncultured Candidatus Bathyarchaeia archaeon | reverse complement strand
CTCCTCAGCTAACAAGATTGAAAGTTTCCTGCCAGATCCAAAATTCTTCCACCAAATTGAAATCCACTCCCAAGTGGAAAAAACTGAATGATCACATTGTTCAAGTAAACATGTCCAAATATCTTCTAAAGATAATAAATCATTATAACTATCAATTTTTCTTATTTTCAAACAGATTACCCTCAAACTCTAAGCATGAAGCAAAATCAATTGTTACAGAAGAAAATCCACTAAGACTAATCTCGCCTTGACTTTCCAACTTCAAGAGCTCATTGAGTATTTGTTCCTCCATGAGAGTAACCTTATGCATTACGCAAATTATTAGCTAATGAAAACTATTAGGATGGAGTTTATATAATTTTTCACGAATCATTTTATTGAGGTCAGGATTGGCACTAAATTTATTTAGCTTTTGATGAATCATTATGGTTAAACGCCTAAACCTTTTCCCAACACCTTACTAAGAGTACGCCCAAACGGAGCCCCTATCGACTTACAACTTTGATAAATCGAATACTGCAAATCATCAATAAAGCCTCGAGGCAAAACAGCTTGATAATTCCATTCATTTATTGCACGCCACCGATCTTTATAACCATCCTCACCTCTCATAAAATCAAACTCGCTAAGCTTATCTTCAATACATTTGGATGCTGTGTACGCTGTTATCTGGTTCCCAACAGCATATTTAAGAAACCTACTATCAGGATCAAGACCTTGAAGATAAAAATAATACTTTGTTTGATCTTTAAAACCATAAGACACCGCAACGGGAATATCAGAAAGTTTAAGAACAAATAAACCCAACCAACCTTTTTGTGAAAATAGAGTTGCTATTTCAGTGTGAAAATTTCTAGTCTGCAAATCTTGAAAGGCACCAGATGCGCCTCGTTTCTCCCATCTTTTTTGATGAAGCACAAAAAGCCAATGGAGGCCATAATTACAGGATTGACTATCTGAACAATCAATAAATTCTACCTTAAATTTTTCCCGTAAATCTTTAGCATTTTTCCGAATATTGCGCCGCATATTATGACTCAACTGACTCATAAATTCGTCATATGAGTTAGGTAGCAGAATATGAGAATGTACACAAGTTGGTTTCAACGCCTTTGACAACTTGCTAAGAGCATTAATATTCTCTGAATCTGACCGCATATCGATTAGCCATAAAAAATTCCATCTTTCAGGTATACGTCTTAAATAATCTATAAATAACTTGAGGCATTCTTCCCGTTTATCCACTATTAAAAAGTCGTTATAGTCTGAATGCGGGGTTCCGATGAATTCGAGTTTAGCAAATCGGGTACCATACCGGGAACTAAAAGAGTACATAAAAGGTGCTATGCCTATTACCTTGTTATTTTCCTCGGCTAGCAATACTTTAAGCTGCTTATTTTTCCCAAAATACTTCCACCAAGTCGAAACCCACTCCCAAGTGGAAAAAATAGTATGATCACTGTTCTGTAGCACTTCAATCCAAATATCTTTTAACCCTAAAAAGTCTTCAAAACGATTTATTTCAATGATTCTAATAACTCTGCCTCCAACCGCATTTGAAATCTACCCAGACTTTTTAGTCATATCATAAGTCTCAATATTTCCGAATTTATATACTTTATGAAGTACGAATTACGAATTAAAAAATCAAAAAAACGAAAAGTTCAAAAAAATAGCAAAAAAATCTTTACAAGAAAAAAAGCATTAAATGTATTCCAACTACATCCACTACAGTCAAGCTGTTCTGTTCAAAACTAAATTGATTTTTCTTTTACAGCTATAAAAGGTTGATATCCAAGGTAAAATATCATCAATTGCAAATATAGACCATTCTTTTGTATTCTTTAACGATTTAATCCAATCATTAAATGATAAACCATCTGCTCTAGCTGAAACATAATCATCAATAAAGTTAATCCATTTAATTCCAGCATCATATTCTTCAACATAACTAGCCGACTCACCAATGCTATCTAGATAAGCTGCCAGAATAATATTGATCCCACACTTAGTTGGTAGTGTATTTTGGCTCCAACTTCGAGCGTTAATCTCTATTAGTTTTGAAATCCCATCACAAGGGTCTATCTTAAACTCTGATTCAAATATTCCAGAATAACCTATCTGCTTTAGATATCGCAGAGTAAAATCCTTAATAACCGTAAGGTTACGAAGAGGAAAACTTTCTATAAGACTACTTAGTCCAAACCCCTTAGGCCAACTACGAATTCTATGGTAACCAAATAAAGCTCTGGGCTCATGCTTAACATCAAAAAAGCCAGTTACACCATATATATTATTGCTTGGACCAGAAATAATTTCTTGTACAATAACCTCAACGTTATTCTCATAAACCAGACCAAGATACTTTACCAATTCTTCTCTTGAATTGACAATGAATCCTTTTGAACCGAATTTAATAGAGAAAACCTGAGAATTAGATGGTTTAATAAAAACAGGATACTTCAATTTTTCTTCTGAATTAGTGATGTCACCCAATGACTTTGGAAAAAGAGTCAATGGATGAGGAATCCCCAAATCAACAAGCGATTTATAAAACAGCCTTTTCTCCACTAAAAGACTAGCTATTTTCATCTCAGGAACAAGAACCCTAAAATTCTCACTAATATCTCCCTTTATCTCAGATAAATGAAGCGTATGCAAATCAGTTACAGGGATTATAACACCACCTTTTTCCCTAATCTCTGAAGATAAAAAGAACTTTTTAAGGATACTAGAACTACTTTGAATACCAGGCACTACAAAACATTTTTTACAATATCTTGAATAGCTTGCCTCTTCACGCCGTTCAACTACAAAATAGACAGGAACACCGTTTCTGCCTAAATTCCTTGCCACGGCTATCCCAGAAACACCGCCGCCTAACACATATACTGGAACCTTAAATTTTATTTTCAACCCTCCAACAACTCAAAACGATAAAAGCTCTCTGTTTTAAAGAGCTTAGTGTTTATACGCCATAGACTCTCTTAAAACTAATATTGAAGTCTCCATAAACGCTCAAAACATTTGTCAGCATTAGCTTTTTCGTTTTTGTTAGATAACCTTGATGCATGGTAAAATATACTTGGCTTAAGTTTCAGATCATATTGAGAATGATATACTTCTATTAATCTTTGCTTCAACGCCATCACATCGGTAACATCTACATAAAAGGGTTCAATAGAACCAGTTCTTCCAGTTGCAGTTGAATTAAGAACAGACAAATCAACTAATGAAGCATAAGGTAAATCCTCATAAAAAAGAACAGACGCAGAAACAGCTCCATTATCCTTAATGCTTTTAACTATAGTCTTAAAAACAATAAGATGATCAATGTGATTCCCAATACCTAAAGGACATAAAATATAAGTATACTCATTAAAAAATACAGATTTCTTAATTGCACTTAACGCCAAATTATATTGAAGCTCACTTTCAACCATTTCATCAATGACAAAGGGATTAGCATAGTTTCGTAATAATGAATCAGGCATGTTTAGAACAAATTGTGATGCACCGACTTTTTTACAATACTGAAAGTCTTCCTTTCGTCGAACTAAAGATATTAGCCTGATAATTATTTTTTTTAAGGCTTTAAGTTTACAGAATTCAATAATTCTAAGAAGGTGGTAAAAAATTTTAATGTTAGGAACATGTTTGCTTTGGGAGAAAACCGTTAAAATGTCTACTTCTTGGAAATTGTTCTTTAATAATAGACCTCCAACTGAATAGCATGCATCATCAAAGTGAGGACAAATAATAAGAGCCTTACCACACAAATTTAATCTTTCCATAACATCGCCTTAAGTATAGGAATTAAAATATTCAAAAACGCATTTAAAAAAAATAACTCGGCTATTTGCCATTAATGTGAAAGCAATTTATAGCAATTTACATATTTTTCTGCAATAACATCCCAATCATATTTTTTTGCAGAACAAAAAGCATTATTAGAAATTTTCGATCGCAATTCAGAGTCCTCAGATAATCTTAACAAGTTATCAGATAAATCAAATTTATCACCTGACTTAAAAAACAGAACATCCTGACTAGAAGCAATCTCTCTAAAACCATCAATACTAGATGCCAATATTGGTTTTCTCGCAGCCATTGCCTCAAGTAAAGCTATTCCAAAACTCTCATGTCTTGAAGCAAATACACATATATCAGCTGACTTGAGATAAGAAGGAACCTGAGAATAATTAATCATACCATGATAGATAACGTGATCTTCAAGTTCAGCCTTTTTTATATGAGCTTGTAATTGTTGCAGTTCATTGAAGCTTGGCCCAATTATATGAAGCTTTATACCAGGAAGTTTAGAGTGGACTTGAGAAATAGCATCAATCATGATGTCCACACCCTTAATTCTCGAAATACCTCCCATAAACAAAACCGAAGGAGTCCCCTCAAGAAATGAATTAGAGGAAAAACCAACGAAACGACTTAAATCCACACCATTCGGAATAACTACTATTTTGTCCTTGCCAACACCATAATATTGCTCTACAAGATGACGCATATAAGTAGAATTTACTATAATTAAATCTACATTCTTGCAGGCACTTAACGTAGAAGACAGGTTTAATGAACAAGAAAAACTATCTTCACTCTTATTCAGAACATTTTCAATTTGAATAATTCCGTGAACAGTAAGTACACTAGGAACATGCAGAAAACTAGAAGTTTTAACAACAAAATTCGAAACCATTATGTTAGGCACAATATTATAATGAACTACATCAAACTTTTTCGAAAAAAGTTGTAATTGAATATCTAAAAGACTTCTTAAATATGCGAAATTTGGTTTTGCCGCAGGAAAATAGCTAACCTGAACGCTTTTCCTCAATGAATTAACCAAATAAAACGCAACATTTTGAACCCCACTAAAAGCAGAATTAAGAAGCGGTTCAGCATAATAAAGAACTTTCAAAGAATTATCCTCAACAATTTTAAGCCAAAAATCTCGATTTTATTCAGGTTCCTCATGCTTCAAAGTAAGCGAAATCTTTTCTAATCTTCCTAAAATAAAGAACCTTACTAACTTTATAATCCCGCCACACTGCCAATGTTGAAAAAGCCACAGTCATTATGCAAAGTGAACTGGTAATTAACGAAAAAATAATTCCTAAAGGAGAATAGTAGAATATTAAACCCACAAATGGTGTAACAGCAATACTTAAACCTAGACTAATAGCACCCCTGACGATTATGTCCAAAGGCTCAGAAGCTTCATCTAATGTAACCTTTGGATTAACAAGTTTAAGTAATGAATAACCAGGTAAGAATAAAGTAAGCAGTAAACCAAAAAAATTTCGAAAATAACTCATAGGCAATGCATTTTCTGGAATAAAGAAGAAACTTAAAGCAGCCAAAATGGAAAATATCAAAACAACCCAATACCAAGCTGCTGCAGCAGAAGAAAAGTAGTCTTGAGCATGAAATACAGCATTTGCCTTAGAAGCTAAACTTATTTTTTTTTCACGCTCAAGCTCAGTAAGTACACTCAAAAGGTCTTTTTCAGATATCTTCTGTTTTTTACCCAGATAAATTAGACTCTCGATTGTAGTTGGACGTTTTTTCTTTATAATAGACAGCACAAGTTCTTTAGTTTTTTGATAATTATCTGCTTGAATGTCACTCAATTAATACAACACTATTCCCTTTTTCTACAACTCTCGGGTAAACGAACCTATACTTCCATGTTAATCTATGATTTATAATTTACACCATTTAAGATGTTAAATAAATGATCGCCAACTACTGAGGATTTCCTTTTCTCATATTCTTTCAACCCTGCAAACTGCAATTTCTTATATAAATCAACATCATCATAAAGGCGATCAATATTTTTTACCAAACCATCTCTTCCTTCTGAGACCAAAGCATTTTCATTATTAACGACATAAGAATCATTATGCAACATTACAATTGGAGTCGCCATACTCCAGCAATCACCTATAAAACCCCAACCGCCCATTTTAATCGGAGTAAAAGCATAATAGCACTTAGAAATCAACTCCATTGCCTCCACTCTGGACATATGGTCAAAATAACATATTGCATCACCATACTTTTCTTTAAGTTTAAAAATAAGCGATGCATGAGAACCAGGCCCAATTACGATAAATTGCTTAGTTCGTGTTTTTTCCAAAATTAAAGGTAAAACCCATTCAAATTCTTGACTATTTTTCAACGCAGAAAGGGATCCAACATAAATGGCTTTATCTTTTTCCTTAATTGTCGGTTTCTCTATTTTAGGAGCAAATGATGGCCATGGAAGGAAAAATACTGGTTTACCATATATGGATAAACTCTTAAGATTTTCTTGATCACGTGGATGACAAGTAATCAGAACAGCGGATTTTTCACATAACCAAGACCAAAAACCTTTACCAGAAGATGGAATACCAAAAAGCCTAAACAATCCTTTCATCTTTAGCGAGGTATATGCTTCTCCTGAAAAGATTCTGCCGGCATCTTCTACAAGTAATACTATAGGTTTTTTTATAACCCTTTGAATCGATAAAGCAAGCCTCATGTTAAGTTCTTGAGAGCAGAGGATTACGTCAGGATCTAGATTCTTAGCTAAATCAATTACTTTATCCAATGCCTTATTTGGGAAGAGGAACATTTCATTCAAATCTTTATAAAGTCGATAAATTTCTACACCAGCCAAATCTTCAAAAGACGGCATTTTACCTGACCCTTTTTGACCCATTGATTTACCTGCAATAACCACTATTTTTGCTCCTCTTTCAGCCAAATGACTAAGCATGAAAGCATTATCATTTAGCTGCTTGCTCATTCCAGGATAAACACATAGAATCTTCAAATACAATCACCATTTAGAAAAACTTAATCTAATACTTATAACCACGAGAATAAAAAATTCTATTTTGAAAAAAGATCACTTCTTACAGCCATAAAATTGGATCCTGAAGAATAGAGAATATCATAATTATCCATTATTTGTTGAGAAACATTTTCTACCACTAAATCATTCCTAATAAGATCCTGTTCCAATTCAAGCGAATAAAGTATACAAACACAAGATAAAAGAATATCATACAAAGGTGTAGATGTAGAACTAGCCGCAACCTCAAGACCATTTGGGTTCTGAGTTGAAATATACCATTTTGCACCATTACCTGCAATAACAGGTTTAATTGTAGTCCAATCAATGTTACTAACAGCAAAATCATCAGCAAATTTTTCTTCTCTTGTTTGATATTGGCTAGGGAAGCTATTTAGTGAAAGATGAACAGGAACGAAAACGAAAAATAGCAAGAAAAATAGAAGAATCACCTTGAGATATTTTCCATAACGACTTGCAAGCAGATAAATTGCACCAAAAGAGACAGGAATAAAAGCTATAGGTATAGCACGCGAACCTAGAGTATACATTACCACGCCCAAAGCTGAATATAAAAAGCCAGTTAAGAAAACAGCTTTATCAACCGAAACCAATTTTCCTTTTATCAACAATAGCAAAAAGCCTATACCACATATCAAACCAAACACAATTGTAACTGATCTAGAAAAGTATTGCGCCATTGCATCAAGAGGAAGAGAAACAGTAGTTAGAGTCTGTGAAGCGATACTATCGTATTCGCTACCAAAAAGGAAAGCCTGCGTAATACGGTTAAAAAACATTTGGCGCCCCAAAGAGACTTGCGTAAGTAAGTAAATGATCACGGACGCAACTAAAAGTTTAAAATGCCATTTGCTCCTTCCAAAAAACTGTCTTGAAAACAGATAAACGATATAAAACAGAGAAACAAAAGCATGTGAAACCGAAATACTAGTAAAAAGAATAAGCGTAACAACTGAAATTCCCATCCCCTTACCTTTCTCTTGCCGCTCCAACATAAACAAAAGTAAAAGAAGCACAAAAGCTAGTGAAAAAGGCACCGCCTGATAATTAAGAAAATAAAATAGTACCAAAAAATAGGAAGCTACTGCTATGAAAGCTAATTTGCTATTGAATCTTGAAACATAAAAGTAAATTGAAGTAGATAATAGGACACCTATAACTGTATAGATCAAGAACTCGTATGTTGAAAAACTGATTCCACTTATCGCTGTTACCATGTCAGCTAAAACAAAAAAAGAAGGCCACTGAAAATAGTAATGGAGACCCAAAGAAGGATCCAAATCATGATTATTAATATAGTATTGTGTTAGACCTCTAAAAAAGTGGGCATCACTTCCAGGCAAGGAATAATAAAAGTATTGAAGCGAATAAAGAGTTAAAACAAAACCTACAGCCATAGCCCATTTTAAGAATTTATTCTCAAATGTTAAGGCAATTAAAAACATTGAACCTAACAGTAAAGGCAAACTAACCCAATACAAAAAAGAAACATGATAAAAAATTTGATCATTAGCAGAATAAACAGACAATGGATAGCATGAAAACCAAGAGTACAGCATTAGGAATAGACCAATCAAGAAAGGAACAAATAATAGTCTATTTTTCTTCATCAATAAAGAACTCTAGGTTATGTTTTAATTAGAACATAAATTATTTTTAATAATTAGTTTTATGAATTAAAAAATTAAGGGTTAATGTATAGTTCAGTGTTAGCAAAGTAAGCATTTCCTGCTGAAACATAAGGTCTAGCATCCAACCAAAGAACAATAGAACTTATTTGTGTCGGAGCAATAGACTCGCCGCGGGTTGTCACTGTATAATATGTTGAAGGAATTATAATATCCCAAGTCTTATGAGTCCAAGTCTGAGTATTCCATCGAACTACGCTAGCAATATGTTCTGCACCGTAATGGGGCCAACTGTCAATGATTTTCATGCCTCCTTCAGTTACTCCGTACAAATCAAAGCCTATACGTGCACCATGTAAAATATTATCATTCTCTGCAGGATCGTTGTCAGTTTTAATCCAACATGAAACAACTATGTGATCCCCTGGTTTAACAGAATACCAGTTACCATCCACTTCTCTATAGTTATAACTATCAGATTCAAGACGTATACTGGGCATGCCATAGTATGTTACACTTGTATCCAGAAATGAGAATTGAGGTAGACTACCAAATGTTAGATCCCAATCATCTGGAAGAACAGCAAGATTCTCTGGATTAGAAGAAGGTGTTGGAACCGGAGTTGAAGTAGGTGTAACAGTTGGAACCGGAGTTGAAGTAGGTGTAACAGTTGGAACCGGAGTTGAATCTGGAGTTGGCTCAGGACCAGGATAAACTATAGTTCCATACGAAGAAAGTACTGCTTCAGTTGTAGTTTGAGCTTGCGCACTCATCGTCGAGAAAGATGTTAATAGAATTACAATTACCCATAGAAAGCTTAGAAACTTCGATTTACTTTTTAGATTATCCAAGGGGAAGATACCTTCTCCATAATACATCTTGGTAAAATATAAATCATATTAGTGTTCTGTTGTACAGAACTACAGTTTATAAGCTCACACTCTACTGAATTAATCAAAATTTAAAGTGACATCAAGTAAGATTCTAGCTCTTTTGAGACTTTTTGCCAAGTAAATTGTTGTTCAATTATCACTCTACCGACTTTTCCCCAACTATCAAGATTTGACTTATTACTTATGGCATACTCGATAGCTCTAGCAATTTCAATAGGAGAAACTGATGAAAGGTATATTCCGCATTTTTCTTCTTTCACCACTAACCTATGTGCGGGGATATCGCTTATAATAACTGTTTTACCCATAGATAGATACTCTAACAGTTTTAGCGGACTTTGAAAACGCCAATATGAATTATCAGGTAACGGAACTATACCGACATTGCAAATACTAATAAATTTAGGGACTTCCCTAATACTTACTGGATCAAGAACAAGCACATTTTCATCAATTTTATAATCCTTGATTTTACTCTCAATATCCGTCTTAAAATATCCTGATCCCAAAATAACGAAAACTACATCAGGAAATTTTGGCAATAATAATTTTAAAGCCTCAATTGTCTCAAGCAATCCACGAGTCTGAGTTAAAATTCCATGATAAAAAACAATAAAACGATTAGTCAAATTCAACTTTTTCCGTAACTCAACGCCATCTAATACATGAGCAGCGGGATCAAACAATGCTTCATCAACCCCAGATGTCCATACACCCATTTTATCGAAATCAAGATTGTATGACCCACAAATTTCCTGCTTCATCAACTGAGTAATTATAGTAAATCCATCAAACATTTTTTTAGCAATTAAAATTGAAGCAACAAACCAAAATCTCCTCAAAAAACCTCTTGTTCCCGCCGTTTCAACGGGAACAGAACGAATATCAAGCACAAGCTTGATTTTTCTTAATTTACATACTATAAAAGAAGGAAATGCGCTCAAAATATGTATATCAGGATCGAAAATAACAAAATCAACGCCAGATTTCAGAATATAAATTGGCAAGAAAAATATTGACACAATAGCAAACATGATAGGCGTTAATACTGGCATAAACCTTAAGGGAACCGCTGTAATATTAACTGAAGAATTCTCTTCTGATATAGGCTTAACAGATCTAACTGCTAAAAGATAAGGTGTATGCCCACTTTTTCTAAACTCTTTGATTATAGCTATAAGCGATGCATTATGAAGAAAAACATCCAAGATGGCGGTACTAACCCAAAGAGGCTTGATTCGTCTATTATTGATCATTGTCTATTTCCGCCATAAGAAATTAACCTACTCTTAATTAATAGCATTAGGCTTTATTTGAAAAGAATTTATTGCATCAAAATAGCGTTCAACAAAAGCATTAGGCGAGAAATACTCTTCAAATTTTTGTTTCACAAAACTTTGAGGTAAATCTTTTCTGGAAAAATTCAACAAAATTCTTCTAAGATCTTGAAAGTCTTTAAAAACCAATTTTTCATCGACTTTTTCAATTATTTCAGGTAAGCCTCCGTTGTTAGAAGCTATGACTGGTGTACCAACAGAGATAGCCTCTAAAGTAACTAAAGGTGCATTTTCTGGCCAAATTGACGGTAATATTAGCGCTAATGCACCTTGGTATAAAGAATAAAGCATCTCATTATCTACGAAACCTTTGTAAATAATTCTCTCGCCCAATGAGTTAACCTCTATAAATCTTTTAACCCCATCTCTCAGACTTCCATTACCAACAATAATCAAATTAGCATCTATCTTACTGCTTACTTCTTTGAATAATTGGATCAGCTTTAAAATACCCTTATGAACTTCTAACATTCCTACAAAAAGAAAATATGGTTTATCTTTAGAGGCCACAATATTTTTTGGAGGAATAGGAACAAAGTTTGGGATTACTACACTTTTAATATCAATCTCTTGAGATAATCTTCTAGAAATATAATTACAGGGATAAATCATTAAATCGATATTCTTAATTTTATTTTTGAAAGGACTAAAAACTCGCCAAAATTGGGGAGGCCGCTTTGACCTAATTGCACAAGCGAAACAAGATTTTTGGGTACAAATTATTTTCTTATCCTTAAGAAGATTACTGGTAGGACAAATAAGCCAATAATCGTGAGCAGTATATAAAGAGAGATAGTTCCTTTGATTGCGAAAAACATCATAACCAAGCAAAGAAATATTATGATGATGAACCACATCTGGCTTAACTTTCTTTAGGATCCCTTCAAATTTTACCTTGTTATACAAAGAGGACCCAGAAAGGTAAACTGATAAAGGATTAATTTTACCCGCAGGAGATGACAATGAATGTATATGGAGATTATCAAATTCTTTCTTCGGCCAAGCAGGCAAATTATTGCCTCTCTTAATTTTATATGCATCCAGACTATGCACTACATGAACGTTATGTCCTCTTCTAGCAAGTTCTTCAGCAAGGTATTTGACATGAACACATGCGCCTCCAACGTGATATGGAGGATAAAAACTGGTGGTAAGCAAAAAAGTTAAAGTTTCCATTTCTAATCCCTTTTCTTGCACACTAGCATATAACCGAAAGGAAAAATTCTGAAGAACCCCAAGAATTTCAATAATCCTGAGAAAGGCAAAATAGAAGGAGGCATTTGATAACTAAAAACTCTAACTTCAAAATTCTGTTTTTCCAAGAGAGTCCTAACGATTTTAAGCGAGGGAACTCTACAATAGTAATTGTTAAAATAATTATGAAATTTTTCAGGCAAATAACCTATAAAAGGCAAAAAAGAATGTTGCTCTATCGGAAAATACCTATTAGGAAGCTGTAAAAACAGTATTCCCTTCTTTTCTAATACCCGAAAAATCTCAGCTAAAAAGTCAGAACGCCTGTCTATACAGACATGCTCTATCAAACTAAACGCAGTAACAATTGTAAACGCTTCAGTTTGAACTGGAAGCAAAGATGCATCAGCTTTAATATAAGAAAAACTTTTTAAATAGAGTGGTCTTGATTGAATATCTAAACCAATGAAGCTCAGATTCAATTTTTGTGAAACCAAATAATCTACATTGCCTTCAGCAATACCTAAACCAAGCATATTACCATTAAGAGCCATTTTTGGAAATACATCTACTAGAAACTGCGTTCTATTCCTATGAAAATGCCTAAAAACTTTATCCCAAAAAAACTCGTGTAAAACATGTATAACTTTCAAAATAGAAAACCTTCACTATTAAATTAGACTGCTGGATTATCCAAAATATTCTTGTATAGCTGAGTTGTCTTTGCTGTATTTACATTAAGATCAAATTTCTCAAGAATCTTACTTCTGGCGTTATGACCAAGTTTCTTTCGAAGAACATCATCGCCCAATAATTTACTGACACCTCTTATTATGTCATCCACAGAACCAGGTTTCACTAATAGCCCAGTTGAACCATCATCTACAGCTTCAGGAATAGCACATACATTAGATGCAACAACGGCAGTTCCACACGCCATCGCCTCAAGAACACGAATTGGGAAGTTTTCATATAATGTTGGAGCTACATAAACACTTGAAGCCTGATAATACTTCAATAAATCCTTTGGACTCTTCAAATAACCAATAAAAGAATAGTTTTTCTCAGACACTTCAAGCTGTTTAAGCCTCTTTTGGTAAGGTATTGAATTTCCTGCGCCTATGAACACAAAATTAGCATCAGGGTGATCTTTTACAATGGTAGGAATTGCTTCAACTAGATAATTAATTCCTTTTGCAGCAACTAAACGACCCGTAAAGAGCACCATGTTTTTAGGTAAATCACTTATAACTCCAGGCGAGAAATGCGATGAATCCACTGAATTATGAATAACTGATACCTTTTCTGAATTGATTCGCGGATATTTTTTGATAATTTCACTTTTCATCCAATTAGAAACTGTAATATAATGTCTTCTCTTCATAAAATACAAGTCTTCAGCCAAACGCAAGAATGGATAGGCAGTATATGTTATTTTTTCAGAAAATTCTAAATCCGAAAAACCTAATCCAGAACGCCGAGTACCATTTCTTTGACCCTCAATAGTTGTATGGATAGTTGTTACAACTGGAACCTTTAATCGTCTAAATTGTAAAACTAGATCAGGCATATGTGCAGTATGAGAATGTATAAGGTCAATTTTTTCTTCTTTCACAAGTCGAGGAACATAAAAAGAGCATAATGACTGAAATTCACCGTTATAGAAGAAAGTGTCATTGGCACTACCAACAAAATGAACATGAATGTTATCTCTAAAATACTCAGAAAAGTCAAAACTAGAAGATGTCACCTTTTCTTTCCCTAAACCTTTACGTAGTGGAGTAATAACATGAACTTCAATATCATCAGGCATATGTTTCATCAGTTCAACAATATATGTACCAACACCACCCCATACTGGAAGAAACTCGGGAGCTAACATACATACCTTCATAAATACGCCTCTATAACAAACACTATTTTCCTAAAAAATTTAGTACAGAAAACTTTGCAATAAATCAATTACTATTTTCAACAAATCAATTAAACTATATTATAGAATAATTAAGTTAAGACGCTCTAAACCGAATAAACTCTATTTTATCTTATTCTTAAAAGGGATTCAGAAAAAATTCTTTTAAGAATTATAACACCATGTTTCATTTTAAGCTTCTTTTTACCTATTCTTTGTCTATAAGCTATAGGAATTTCAACAGTTTGAAAACCACATCTTTCAACAAAAAAGTTTAGCTCTATCTCGACATCAAAGTCTTTAGATATCGGCTTCCAACCTCTAAGAACTTCAGCGCGCACTACTCGCAAACCAGTTAACGGATCACTCAATGATACTCCGTTTAACAAATTATGAGCAGTAGCAATAAACTTGTTACCTAAATAAAACACATTATTCATCACTTCAAGAGGAAAATCCTCATTAAACCTGTTACCACAAACCATTCCTATTTTTGGGTTCTTATCTAAAATTTTAATCATTTTTGGAATATGTTCCGCAGGATAAGTGTAATCTGCATCACTTATTACAACATACTTTATATTAGGATAAATCGATTCGAATCCTATAGAGAGAGCATCCCCCTTACCAGAACCTTTCTGAAATATAATGTCAGCGCCCAGATTTTTCGCAGCAAAAACAGTATTGTCTTGGCTTTTTCCATCAATTACTAAAATCATAGGATTAATTAAATATCTCTTGAGATCTTTAATAGTATAAGCTATTCCTTGCTCTTCATTCAGCGCAGGAATAATAACTTGCGTAACACACGATAGATTAGTTTTACAATTCGTTATCATTTTGCCCCCCTCAAACACTTATACCTAATTAGAATCAAAAGACCGTGTCATATTTAATAATAAACAGACAAATCTATTATCATATTGGGCTTGTCCCAAGGTTGAATCAAAACGCCATAATTCCACGAAAAGGGTATAGTAGTACCCTGAATTGTTTGAATCCCAAAATACAGATTCATTAATAGGAAAGTCTACACCATTAATTGTTATACTTGAAAGCTTTGAGACATCCGCTGAAAAGGTTATGTTGTTTAATCTGAAGGTCAGTAATGTCTCCCATTTTTGTCCTTCTCTTAGCATTATATTATAGGTATATAATGCCGACAATTCACTATGAGTACCAAGTGTAAAACTTGGACGACTCTCTGTATAATTTCCAAATTTTACTAAACAATTATAATAGCTAGATAAACCAAGATTGTTATCTACTCCCAAATAAACAGAATAAGATACACCATTTTCAATATTAAAAGGAATATTTTCAATCGCATGATTTGATCCTAGAATATACAGATCAGAAAATTGCTCACCTGCAGGAGTCTCAATTAAAAGACTAATTGTTGGTGAAGCAAATAGCAGAACGCCTATAAGACTGATAGAAATAAAAAGGATTCTATAACTTTCAAGTTGCATTTTCTATCAACTCTGGCTTAATTTTGAAAAACTTCTTTAAGTATGAATCTCTGAATCGTCGCCAAATAAAAAATATAATAATAACAAAAACTACCGCACCAACTACTGAAAAAACCAAAGTCAACCATAGAACATCTTGTGTCCCAATAAGACCTAAAAAACGCATGTTAAGTGTTTCACTATTGACCTGATTTGCTATTGCATTGGCGCTTTGTGCTTTAGATAAAACCTCCGTCAGGTTTCCACTTTCATAAGCATTTTCAGCTTCTGCTAAAAGCTCTCCAGCTTCATTTAGTCTTTCTAATAAGTCTGTAACAGAACCTCCTGCTTTTTCTACAGCAAGGACATTCTTAAAAGCCAGATTAATTGACGCATCAGCAACGATAATACTTGCCTGTTCGCCGCTCGCCTCAACTAATGCTGTCTGCAAGTTTGTTGATAGCATAATTATAAGAAAAACAACAATTGCTGTCTTTAGGAAAAGTCTATTCAAGATGTTACCTCAAACTCAGAAAACAAAAATGCTTAACTTTTAATCATCAAATATTAGCTACTTGGACAAAATTCCTCTAGGGCTCTCCGTGAATCATTTAGGTTTGTCAAACGTTTTTTAACAATCTTGCTATGTCTGCAATATTTCTTATAAATTTCTATAAATCCTAAACCACGTTCAGTAAGGCTATAACAGTGTTGTTCAGACGAATAATGAATTAATGAAGCATTTGTTATTTCTGCAAGATATTTCTGTAATACACTATAGCTGAGGTTAGCTTGATACATAATCTGTGTTTTCTTAGCGTTTTTACTTACGGCTTCTAAAATATCCGCTATAATAGTAAATCGATCACGATATATACCCAAAAAACATTCCTCAAAACGTTGATTCTACTTAAATATTTGGACATAAAGGGTTTTTTAGTCTATTACCCTTTACTAAATCCCTCCCTGACGGGAGCAGAAAAAGTAAAGCTTATGGCTGTTTCCGCCAAATGCTATCTAGTTAGCTTCCATTGCCCTTTTTCATTAATCGCTTGCTTATTATCCACAACTAGATATATATATAAATTGTATAGAAGAAAAATACATATTTTCTATACAAGAAATTATTGTTAAACACAAGAATAATGTGTCATTTATACATTCGAGACAAGGTTTTCCATTCGCCCTTTAGATTGCTAACCTAAAGGGGGATTTTATTAATAATTTTTAACTTCACCTAAATTATTGTAGTCAGCTAGCTGATGGTTTTTAGCA
Source organism: uncultured Candidatus Bathyarchaeia archaeon (assembly GCA_964640475.1). Taxonomy (GTDB): domain Archaea; phylum Thermoproteota; class Bathyarchaeia; order Bathyarchaeales; family Bathycorpusculaceae; genus Bathycorpusculum. The sequence continues at coordinate 31,588 of CAZXGX010000002.1, read as the reverse complement.
GGTTCACTATAGAGCTAGATCGGTTTCAAGATTTTGAACCTTTGGAATGTTTAAATCCTACTTTATCCATTAACGAGAATGAGGAATCCTTTATGTCGAACCAAATTTCTGCAAGAGATATCTATTCTAGAGACGTTAACGTTGTTAATGAAAACGATTCACTGTCTAGATGCCTTGAATCCTTCAAGACTGAAACCCCAGTAGTGGCAGTTTTAGATGCCAAAGGAAAGTTTGCAGGAGTAATAACTCGACGTTGGATTTTACGGTCGAGACTTGATTCATCAACCAAGGCTCGAAGCTTGATGCGCGCTGCACCAAAAATTACTTCTGATTGTGATATAGCAAAGATTGCCAAACTAATGATTGAAAGCGGTGTTAGACAACTTCCAGTTTTTGAAAAAGAAAAACTCTTGGGATTCGTTACTGATGAAAGTGTTATACATGCAGCAGTAAATCAAGAATGGGGAAAAAACAAAGTAAGTACAGTAATGACCCGTGCACCACATACGATTGATGCTAATAGATCAGTTGGCGCCGTAATGACACTGTTTAGAGAAAATGGTTTTTCACATGTTCCAGTAATGGATACTGGAAATCTAGTCGGTATAATCAGTATTCAGGATATTTTAGAGAATGTTTTTCAGCCTAATCAACGTCAAACAACTGGCGATTTTATTGGTGAGAAGGTTGAAATATTTAGTGTTCCAGCCAAAGGCATTATGAAAAGTCCAGTAATCACTGTTGATGCAGAAGCAAACCTGAGAGACGCTGAAAAGAAAATGCATCAATACAACGTCTCCTGCCTTGCAGTAATTTCCAAAGATAGATTAGTTGGAATAGTTACTAAACTTGATTTTCTTGAACCAATCTCACAAATAGAGGCATCACAACCACAATTGACTATTCAGTTTGGCATTAAAGATACAACAATTACTCCAGAGCAACAAGGATTTATGATGGATGAATATGATTCTTTTTCCCGAAAATATAAAGAAGCCTTCAAGGTCGGCACATTATTTGTTTACATGAAATCACATGGCACCACAAGCATGAGGGGAACTCCTCTTGTGCATTGCCGACTTCAATTTAGAACGGCCAAAGGAACTTTCTTTAGTTCTAGCGAAGGATGGGGGATAGAATCAACTTTCAGAGTTGCACTAGATAGATTAGATAGGCGTTTGCTAAGAAGCAAAGAACTGCTTGCTTATAATCCAAAATATGCCAAAGATTACCTGCGTAAAATGGGTCTTCCACAGGAAGAACTATAACACTATTTCCTCATTTTTTCAAATCGTCAAATGCAATTATGTTTAAGTCTAACACCCTTATTTAAAAAAAATAAACTAAACCTAATTCACAATTTTTTCCCACTATAAAGATACATTAAAAATTTTTTGTTAACTACTTTCGGGAGAATCTGGGAAAAGATAAATAAAGAATAGAAGCAATAACCAAAATTAATCAATAGAAGGAAGCATGAACAAGATTAGATTTAAGAAACTCTATGCTTTTATTTCAATGGTCGCTATAGGCTTAACTATAGTGTTTTTAGCAAGTACCATGAATTCAAATGATGCTAAGCAAACACCCATTATAAGTGAAAATGGAAGTTATGGATCTAATGTATCAGATACCTTCAACAATAATGTGCCTAACAATTTAAATAATAACGTTTCAAATCCTTCTAAAAATTTTGGATCCAAAAATAGTTTCTCTGGATATACGCCTATAAAAAATCAAAATTCAACTGAATCAACAACTCAACCGGGATCAACTGTAAGATTTAGTGAAAACATTAGAGTATACGATGAGAAGTATAACAGAGAATTATTAGGGATAAACTGGGGAGCAATTAAGATAGGTACAACTAATTTCTATAAAATTTCTGTTCAGAACACCGGCGAAAAACCAGTTACTTTACAGTTATCATCGACAAATTGGACACCAGGAATCAGCAAAATATTATTATGGGATTATGATGACAAAATAATTGAAACAAACTCAACTGTTTCAATCACATTATCACTTATCATTGTAAGTGCAAACGTTAACAGCTTTACAAATGACATTATCATTTCATCTGTATACAGCAATTAACGTTATCAAAGACTAAACCAGCAGAACCACATTTTTTAACGAACTTTTTCTATAACAAAGATGCCAAAAAATAGGAAAAGCGAGATCTAAGCTTGAAACTCTTATATACGTCAGCTGCTAATTCACTGTTGAGTGTCATGGCTGAAGTTTGTTCAACATGCGGGCTTCCAAAGGATCTATGCGTTTGTGGAGAAATTGAGAAAGAACAGCAACGAATTCGCATAAGACTTGAAACACGTAAATTTGGCAGACCATCTACAATAGTGGATGGTATTGATGATAAGAACTCGAATCTGCAAAATATTGCTCAAAAATTGAAGGGTTACTGTGCGTGCGGCGGAACGAGTAAGAATGGCCAAATTATGTTACAGGGTGATCATCGTGATCGTGTTCGCGAATTCTTGATAAAAACAGGTTACCCGCAAGAAAACATAGAACTCCAATAACCCTTATTAGCGTGCAACAATAAATGCATACGCTATGGGAAGAAGAGAAGGCATACGTGAAGTATTCAAGAACATTAAGTATCGTAAACCTAGTCAGCTTTTTTGTCCAAGGTGTGCTAGTCCCAAAATTCATTTATCTAGTGGGCTTGATATGTGGTTAACTCCTCGGAATTATGTTTGCGATGATTGTGGTTATATGGGCCTTATTGTTATGGAACTTGAAGAAGAAGAAAAAAAGTGATTTTGCTTGGTTCTAATTAAGCAAATATCTCGGATTAATCAGGTAATTCAAGATTTAGTTGCTTTTTTAGTGTCTTGTATCGGTTTCGTACTGTGACTTCAGTAACACCGGCAGCTTCAGCAATGTCTTTTTGTGTTTTCTTTTCGTTATTTTGGAGACAAGCAATGTATAATGCAGCAGCAGCAAGACCCATTGGATCTTTTCCAGCAGCTGCGCGTTTTCGTCTTGCTTCTCTTAGAATATTTATTGCGGCGCCTTGTGTTTTCCCTGAGATTCCTGTTTTCTCTGCAATCTTTGAGACATAGGTTAATGGGTCTGCGATTGGCATGTGAACTTCTAGTTCGCGTAGCAGTAACCTGTAACATCTTGCAACGTCTTTTTTGTCAACTAAACTGGCTTCAGCAATTTCTCGTAGTGTACGTGGAGTTCCGCTTCCGCGGCATGCAGCGTATAGTGCTGCGGCGGCGATTGCTGCGATTGATCTGCCTCTGACTAGACCTTTGTCGAGTGCTTTTCTGTAGACGACGGCTGCTTTTTCTTTGATTGGTGGTGGGATGTAGACTTTGTCGGATAATCGGTCGAGTTCTGCCATTGCTTGGGCTAGGTTTCTGTCTATTGATGAGTGTACTCGGCTGCGGATTTGCCATTTGCGTAGTCGCCACATTTGTAGTCTTGTGGATAAGGGGAGTTTTCTTCCGAAAGCATCCCTGTCTACTTGACTAATTGCTGTTGATAAGCCTTTATCGTGAACTGAATAAGAAGTTGGAACACCTACTCGGCTTCTTGACGCTTTTTCTTCTTGAGTGAAAGCTCGCCATTCTGGGCCTTTATCCATCATTTGTTCGTATATAACTAAGCCACAGGCGCTGCACACTGTTTCTCCAGTGTCGTAATCATGAACCAAGTTATCACTACCACATTCAGGGCACTTTTCAGCCAAACGCTGTGTTGGTTTAGGTGCTTCTTTTTTGCTCAATTTCTTAAACTCCGTTTATTTTTTTGCGTTATGACCGTCACTATTGCCTTTTGGGCTTAGAAAAGAGTACATTCGGTCCGCGCAAACTAACGTGATGAACAGATCCTCTATATAAGCTTTGTGGTCTTATTAAACCTATCGTACACGTATTTTTACAATATTTAGTAGCAATCAGTAGTGTAAAATGGTAGAACTGTTATAAAACTGTTTATTCGTAGATGATACTTTGTCTTTTTATTATTGTTTTTTATTGATGATTTTTGTTTATTTCGTATGTTAACCAGCTTAATGGAATGAGTGCAATGAAGCAGTATCGCACCAAGTTGTATAGGAAGTATCTTACTTGTTGTTGCGGAAAATATGAAACGTAGAATGTTGCCATCCAACTGTTTTCGTAAATGAAGTACATGACTGTAATTAGTAATCCTATTAGGAGAGCTAACATGACTGAAACAAGTAGGCAGCTTACACGTTCTTCTCGTATGCGCTTAATTAAGGGTTTTAGTTTATCTGCAAAGAGCCAGCCGTAGGCGAGTATAAAGAATCCTAAAAATAATGCAAAGATTAGGGATTCTATGAAGAAGCCACCGATATTTGTAGTAAACGTGTAGGTGGTAGCTTTAAGCATGTAATCGCTTGGTTGAATTGCCGCAAACAGGTTAAGAAGGGATCCATCCCAGAAATGGTAGAGATTTCTTGCAGCCCAGGAGCCCAATATTGTAAAGAAGACCACTATGGCTGTAAGGTAATTTTTGCTTTTGAAGACATCCCAGTGCATGTAGTAGAAGCGCCATAGGAAACCGCATATGCCAGCAATTATGAAGAAGTAGCCGAAGCTGGATTTTACCAAGTATCCTAATGCAGCTGTTATTCCAGCAAGGATTATTCTGTTTTGTTTTTGCGGTTTTAAGCTTTCAAGTATAAAATACATTGTTATTGTGAATAGTGCTAAAACAAAAGGTTCAGCATAGTTTCTTGATGTGGCAAAAAGGTAGTTTGGCATTGTTGCTACAATAGCTGTTGTAACCATTGCAGGCGTTGTGCCGTACATTTTTCGAGTTATGAAGAAAACAACTAGTAGAGCTAAGATGAAGCTTACTTCAACAGCTATTTGCGTTCCAATATGCACAGGCAAAAACGCATAGAATACTGATAGATAAATCGGGTATATTGGTCCAAAATGATGCGAATAAGTGCCGTTAATTATGAATTCTTGGTTTTGGAGAAATGATTGCCCCATTTGCTGGTATAATAAGCCATCATTCATCCATTCGTAGTTGATTTGGGTTGCAGTGAAGTTTAGGTAAGTGAACATGCAGGTTCCGATTATGATTGTGGCTAAGAAGGAGATTGACAGGGTTTTTTTTGAGGAGTTTAGTAGGTTTATACTTTTTTTGAATACGAAAACTGTGCTGGCGATGATTATTCCTATGATGCAGTAGATTGTGAATAATGCGACTTCGGCGTCGTTTCGCATTAGTGCATACCAGTCAGAAGGGTCTCCTTTTAAGAGAATAAAGGTGAATAGTCCAGTGAGAAGATATAGACAAACTGCAATTGGTAAAATGACGTTGAGATGATTGGTTAAGGCGTCTTTTACTTTTTTGATTGACTTGTTTTCAGACGCATCTGGTTTTTGCCTTTCTGGGGGCATATCTAATTCTTTTTGGCAATATGTTAGATTAAAGATTTGTGTCAAAACAGGTTAGGTTCCCTCCTTGTGTGTGGGGAACGCTTATTAGGAAAAAATGCGACGTTTAAACACTTAACAATAAATAAACCAACGATGTAGATGAAGATTGGCAGCCCGTTGGTGTAGTGGTCAAGCATATCGGGCTTTGGACCCGGTGACGAGAGTTCGAATCTCTCACGGGCTACTTCTTTTTGGTTTTGTTTGTTGGTTTGTTTTTATTCTCTTAGTTGTTGGCGGGTTACCCCTTGTACACAACAACTTCCAAAGGGCTGTGTTTTAGATAGCTTTTCTTACTTAGCTTGTTTTACCGTTTGCTAACTCATTGTGCAGTAACCACCATCTCCTAATTCGTGTTGAAAAATGGTATGTTGATTCTTTTTTAATCAATTAGTTGTTGGAAGAGCTTTTGGTGCCACAACAACTTCCAAAGCTCAAAAAGCTGTTTGTTGCTTTTTTGCTTTAGGACTTTTTTCAAATTGATAGCTGGTTGTGCAAGTTGTATACAAGTAGAGTAAGGTTGGCTAATTGAGCTTTTAGTTGTTATTATGTATGTAACGTACAAATGATGTCTCGATAGAGGTTTTGATTAAAAGTAACTCTTCGTTTCCATTCTTAGAGGACAGATTACGTGTATTAGAAAAGAGTTAAATCAAACGCGCATTAAGGAAATGTCACGGGATTGGATGATAAACAACTGTGAGGTTCTTACACCATTAGGAGGGGCTGGTTCTCCCACAGTCTGGATGGAAAAAAACAAGAAAATCCTAAACGACTACCAATGGAAAACTTCAACAGCTAAAGGTGTGGGCAACGCAAGAAACGAGTTACTCCAAAAGTCCACATCACCATTGGTATTTTGGCTTGATTCTGACATAGAACTTGACATTGACCCAATTCCAGCACTTTATGATTTAATGCAGAAATTCAATGTTTCAGGCGTCTGCGCTGGACAATTGACAGTTGGTAACAAGTGGTTTTTGAAAGTTGCGGCAGAAATGGATAAGCTGGAAATTGAGCGGCATGGTGGCGTAAAAATTGTGGAGTCACGTGCCTTTCAATGTGCATTGTACAAGCGTGAAGACTTACTAGAGGTTGGCGGTTTTGACTCAGCTTTTGATGTTGCTGGTGAAGACAACGACGTAATTAGGCGAATGATTGGCATGGGTATGCTTGTTCTTCAATGCAATAAGTTGGTTGTTAAGCATCATGTTAATGAGAAGACTTATTGGAAGAAATTCAAAGGTTACCATAAGGGCTTTAGCCAGTTGGCAGCTTCTATGAAGGATGGGTATCAACCAGAAGCAATGTATTCTGCAATAGATTTTAGTATGTTTAGACGAATGCCTTTGCAGTACATGTTGTATAAGTTAAAGGAAAAGCTGTCTCTTATGTGAAGTGAATAGGATGATTATTCCAAAGATTTTGACTTTTTTTGTTACAAACAAATGCAATGCAAGGTGCAGTCACTGTTTTAATTGGAAAACAGAAACAAGTGATGAGTTGAGTCTTGAAGAGATTAAAAAAATTGATTTTAACTTTTTTGATTCTGTTTCTATCACGGGAGGTGAACCGACGCTGCGGAGGGACCTTGCTGAAATCTGCAGTTACGTTGCTAAAAACAAGATTTACTTAAACACGAATGGCTTGATTCCTGAGCGGATAGAGAAAGTCATCAAATCTGTTGGGGCAGACAAGGTTAGTGTCACCGTTTCCTTGGATGGCACTCAGGCTGTTCATGACTCGATTCGCGGCGTGAAATGTTTTGTGTTGGCTGTTGAGACAATTAATTTGTGTAGAAAATTGGGTGCTGAAGTTACCATACTTACAACAATCTCTAGATTTAACATCAACAACATACCTGAGTTGATGGAGTACCTAAAGAAAGAAGGCTTTTTCAGTAAAAGAGGTGATGTTGTTTTTAATATTGCACGTGGATTAGAGCATGCTTTTGAAGTTGACGACTCACTTGGTTTTTATCATAATCCACGTGATGGTAAAGCAGTTTTATCTTTAGATGAAATGAAGGCAGCCTATGCCGTAATAAAGAAGTACATGGCAAATCAGAATAAGGTTGTTTGGGAATACTCAATAAAAATGCTTAGTGCCCACAGAAAGCTTGTTTCCTGTTTTGCTGGATCTATGGAGATGGTTTTGCATGCGAACGGTGATGTAGCTGCTTGCGAGTACACTAAGCCTTTTGTTAATGTTCGCGATTATGATTATGACCTTTTAAAGTTGTGGAACAGTAAAGAAGCAGAAAATGTGAGAAGTAAACTATGTAAGTGTTATTGTATACATCCGTGTAATTTGAACACGGCGATCCCTCGTACCTTGAAGGGGATTGTAAAGTTGTTTCCTGACATAGTTGAAAACAAGTCTAAAAAGCTAAAAGAGAAACTTTAGCATTGATGCGCCATTTTAATTAGGCACCCTTATATTGCATTTGTTTGTCTAATACCGAGAAAAGAAGTGCATTTATCATGGTCTGCGCAGTCGACATATCCGAGAAACCGCAACTTAACAATCCAGTCCTTATTGAAGGCTTGCCAGGTATTGGCTTTGTAGCAAACATTGCAGCGCTACATCTAATTAAAGAGTTAAAAGCAGTGCGGTTTGCACAGATTGTTTCTTCGTCATTTCAGGATTTCGCTGTAACCTCTGCTGATGGTACCACACGATCCCCAATTAATGAGTTATATTATGTTAAACGTGAAGATAGCGGCAGAGACCTGATTATTTGGTATGGTAACACTCAAGCTTTAACGACGTTTGGCCAATATGAGTTATGTGGTAAAGTTTTGGAGGTTGTTCAAGGTTTAGGTTGCAGCTTTGTGGTTTCTATTGGCGGTTTTAAGAAAGAAGAGGCTATGGCGGTTCCAGGCATCTATAGTACGGCAACGGATTTGGAAACGATGAAGACTGCGTTGGATTTGGGTACTAAAGTTATGGTTGGTAATGTTTTTGGTATTGCTGGATTAAGCGTTGGTTTGGCAAAGCTTCGGGGAATGAAGGGTTTTTCGCTTTTGGTGGATACTCCGGGCATGAATCCTGATGTTAATGCTGCGCGGTTTGCGTTAAATACGCTTGGAAAGTATTTGAATTTACAAGTTGACCAGACGCATATTGAAGAGACTGGTGATGAGATTAAGCGTATGCTTGAAACTTTTGGTTTGGTTAGAACAATTTCAGAAGAAAAGAAGAAAGAGGAGCAGCAGTTACGCTGGTTCATTTAAGGTTAAGCTTTGTTTTCGCTTACGAATTGTTGGTATACTCTTTGCACTCTTTCGGCTGCTGGCCCTGAGCCTTCTGTGACGCCTCGTTCAGTCAGTTTTACTTTGTCCATAACCCAGATGAAGCCTTTATCTTCGTAGAGTTTAACCATTGTTGGGAACACTTTTTCTAGTCTTTGGGATAGTGCTTTTAGGTCGAAGGCTTTTTCTGCGGTTGTGATTTGTACAACTGTACTTCCGTTTAGGAAGAGGCGGTTTACTGTTTTTCCGCCTTCTTCTTTGGCGTCTGCAATTACTAGGCTTAGGTTGTCAGGATTTATGCCGAGAAGTGTGCCTGTAAAGGATTTGCCGTTAGTGGTTGTTACTGAAACTACTTTTTCTGCTAGTGCGGCGACTTCTGTGAAATATTTTCTTTGCGCTACAGACACGTTTTATTTCTCCATTAAGGTACGAAATTGCACATACCACTATTTATCTTTGATTTATAAAGCTGCAGTAAAAAAGTGGCTAAAAGACCGTAATTTGCAGGTTTTGGGTGGAGGGCAAGGGTTTTTTCTGTTTTATGACTATTTGGTAACATATTATCGATCAAGTTCCTTGCATGTAGAAACCTACAATCTTTCAGGTTCTTCATAGACTAAACATTAAGACTGCTAAAATGTCGACTTAAAAAATCAGTTGTTGCCCTTATCTATAGCTGAACTGTTATGAGCATTTTAGCCTTATTATAATGTAGATGCCTTAAAAGGTTACAGAGGAAAGAATTTTGCCTACCCTTTCTAGGTTCTCGAACATAACACAATGACCTGCATCTTGAAATATTTCTACGTTGGCGTTAGGTATGATTTTTGAAATCGCATATGCATTACTAACTCGACAGGTTTTATCATCAGTTCCATGCCAAATAAACAATTTACCAGAAGCAATTTTATCAAAAGAACAGTCCCAAGACTTTAAGAAAAGCTGATGTTCCTCAACCACCGCTTTTACACCTTGATTACCTTGACGAAAAGCTTCAATCATTGATTGATACATTAACCGCATCCATGAGATATCAGAAAAGAACGCTAAATCTCTTTTTGAACAACTGTGGAGCAACTGTTTTCCCTGCTTAGACTCCAAAAAACTGGAGATTTCACCATTGACTTTGAGTAATTGGTAACGTAGCTGTCTGATAGCTAAAAAACCAACAAAAGGAAGTCTCATTATAAAGCGAGCAAAAGGCATATTGTGTGCCGTCGATACATCAAAAGGCAACATGGGTGCACTTACAACTATTGCTTTGGTTACATGCTCTGGAAAATGTGAGAGGTAGGCAAGTGTGAAAATGCCTCCACCAGACCAACCTAAAACAGCGAATCGTTCAATGCCTAAATTTTGAGTTAAGCAGTTAACGTCTTTATTAAAGTCTTGGAGGTTTTTTCGATGCTTGAAACTAGACAACCCATAACCGGGTCTGTCAATTCCAATTATTTGTAAGTCTGCAAAGTAAGCTAATCTTTCTAAAAGCAGAACTTCTAGGCGACTGCTGGCAGTTCCATGAAAGTATACCACGGGCTGCCCTTTGCCTATAATTGTATAACCAAGTTTACGCCCGTCAGGCAAAAGGAATACTTGTTCATTCAACTATTTTGCGCCACCGATAATGCTCTGAATAGAAGAAGCACATTAATGTTTACGTGCAATGTTAAACCATACAAAGGACAAATCTGCCGTAGGGTTAACCGATTGGTTGGGGAACGGGTCCCTACGACAGATCGCTTCTACGACGGCTATCCATGACAGACTACGGCACATTGGACAGAGATGATTAACACACCCAATCTTATAAACTTTAGTTTAATTTAACTTAATACTAAGTTGAACAACTATCGTGAAGTTCGCAAGAAAAGAACCCGTCGCCGCCACTTACTGCTCTAACATTACATCAAGTGATGTTGTATAAATCTAGAACCAGCCTATCTTGAGTCCAATAAATTTTTAGAGAGAGCTAAAGTATTTTTAACCCGAATTTTCCTTACCAAAAATAACAGACAGTTTTCTTAAAGATAATTTTTAGCATAGACTTAAATGTAAAAATAATCAAATTTATTTTAGTGAAAAATTATGCGTTCACAAGACAAAGAGGCTCAAATCATTCAGGCTCAAGAGGCTATTAAAGAGTTTACCAAAATTTTTGTGAAGAATTATCCCCTAGTTTTTAAAGAGGGAAAATTCGTTCTTAAAGTTGAACCTACAACTGATGAAAGGTTCCCATATGAGGTCTCAGTAAAAATTAAGAAGAATTAGTTAACAAGTATTGTCACCGATAATCGTTTGCCTTGTCTTCGTTAGCCTCCGCAATTAGCTCCACTTCTTTAACTGTGAGGGGCTTGTTCGTAGCTTTAATGACCAACTGTGTGCTCCAACCGCATTCCTTGCATTCGTATTTTGGTGGAGTAAGACCCATGTGACCAAACATGTCACCGCCTGTTGAGGCTGTTCTTTTTATTTTTGGGCTCTTGCATTTTGGGCACACCTGTATGTCAACGTATTCTTTTTTGCTTTCCATTTCTTTCATAGCATTGATTAAGTCTAGGCCTGAGTCGCTGATTTGTTCCTCTATAAACTCGGTTTGCTGCTGGTTTTTCTTTTTACGCTTCCTTCTTTGTTGCTGCAACTTTTTTCGCCTCAGTCTTACACAATTTAATTATTATACAGCTAAAATTAGGTATTTTGGTAACTCAGTGAACTTGATGCACTCAAAAACTAAAAGCGGCTTTCTAATTGCCAAAAGATAGAAATTGCACATACACCGACTAACAATTATGACAAACCAAGCAAAAACAAAACCGCAGCACCTTTGGCTTGATGAATTAAGCACAAACGAAGCTGCAGTAGCAGCCAAAGACGGTAAAGTTGTGATTTTCCCGATTGGAAGCGTTGAGGAACATGGTGAACATTTGCCGTTGTGCACTGACAGTGTACAACCTGAGTATGTATCCTTAGAGGTTGCGAGACAAACAGGCTGCTTAGTTGCACCTCCTTTCCGGTATGGTATAGTTAACGCTGGGCGTAATTTCCCCGGTAGCTTGACAATTCAGTTTAACACGCTTTATAGTCTAGCAAAAGACGTCCTATCCGAGCTGTCACGTAATGGTTTCCACAGAATCATTGTTCTAAGCGGTCATGCTGGCTCCTCACACATGGTTGCACTTAGAGTTGCAGCACAAGAAGTCGTTAAACAGGATGGCGAAGAAAATGGAAAGCAGCGAACGCGTATCATGGTTTTGTCTGATTACGATTTCGCCGAGGAGTTGTCGGCAAAGTATGCTTCACCTAAAGATGGACATGCAGGGACTATTGAAACTGCTCGGGTTATGGCGATACGCCCCGACTTAATCAAGTCTAAAGGTGTTCCAAGCGTTTATGAGATGCCACGTTTCGAAGTTGTTTTACATCCTGAGAGGTATTTCCCCAGTGGAGTTCACGGTGACCCAACAACGGCAACGGCAGAGATTGGACAGAAAATAAATCAGCATGTTATCGAGCAAGTGGTCAAGCTGGTTAGAGAACTGGAAAACTAATCTATTTACACTTTACTGGTTTTTTTCACTTTTATTTTGTATTTTTCCTTCTTTTTCTTTGTAAACAAATTTGTTGGTTCCAAAAGCTGAGAAAGCAGCTGCTAAGAAACACAATACAGCAGCGAAAAGGAATGCTTGGTTTAAAGCAAGCATGAATGGTGAAGCAATAGCAGTAGGGAAGAAAGTTTGGCCTGTTAGAACATCCAGCGTGCTTTGAGGTAATGTTGAAGCTAAAGAACCCATAGACTGCAGTAAGGTTCCAACTGGATTGTATCCTAGGAAAGCAGCGAAAAGTGCGCCGGATGCTGGAGTGGAACTAAAAGCTGTGGCAATTTCTGATGGTGCACCAGCGTCTAAGGCAGCGGAGGACAATGCAGCGGGTAAAGTAGCATTAAGGGATACTATGATTATAGAGAAGAATATGGCTTGGCTGATAGTTTGTCCTACGTTTTGCAGGGTTGATCTCATGCCTGAACCTGCGCCGCGGTGTTCTGCTGGAATTGAATTCATGATTGATGCCATGTTAGGTGACATGAAGATGCCGTTGCCAATACCCATAACGAACAGGATTATTGCGAAGGGTAAATAGTCAAAGTTTGCGGGCATTGCAAGGAATGCAATGAAGGTTAAGCCTACAATTACCATGCCAACAGTGGCGAAGATTCTTGCACCATACTTGTCAGAGAGCCAACCGCTTATGGGGCCAGTTAGTGCAACACCAATAGTTAGTGGGATCATGAATATTCCAGCCCAAAGCGGGGCAGAATCGTAACTGTAACCATGTAGAGGTAGCCAAATGCCCTGAAGTAAGAGCACAAGCATTATCATTACGCCACCGCGGGACATTGAGCTTAAAAACGTGGCTATGTTGCCTGAGCTGAAGCTTTGAATTTTGAATAGTTCAATTCTGAACATTGGATCAGATGCTTTGCGTTCGACGAATGGGAAGGCAATCAGCATTGCTGCTCCTGCTGTAAGAGATGCAATTACCCATGGATTTCCCCAACCCATTGAGGCTCCACCGTATGGTGTTAACCCGTAAGTTATGCCCAGTAGCAGCAATGTTAAGCCGAAGCCAAAGGTGATGTTGCCTAAAAGGTCAATGCTTTGCTTGCGTTTAGCAATATGCTGCTCCTTAAGCTTCCAGTATGACCAAATGGTGCCTATTACGCCGACGGGAACGCTGACTAAAAAGACAAGTCTCCAGTCAAAAACTGCTAAGACACCACCTAAAACTAAGCCCACCAGTGAGCCTACAAGGAAAGAAATTTGGTTAATGCCTAAAGCCTTGCCCCGTTCGTTTTCTGGAAAAGCATCAGTTAAAATAGCGGCGCTGTTGGAGAAAAGAAATGCGGCGCCTACACCTTGAACAATGCGGAATACAATTAATTCTATGGCGCCAAGATCGCCTGTATGAGGTGTAACCGAAAGCAGAATTGAGCCTACTGTGAAGATGGCAAAGCCAAGGTTATACAGTTTAACTCTGCCGTAAATGTCGGATAAGCGCCCAAAAGTAACCTGCAGAGTCGCTGTTGCAATGCTGTAGCCAAACATCATCCAAAGCAGGTATTGAAAGGAGGAGAAGGGATCGATGTTTATGCCATTGAAGATTGATGGCAAAGCGATAAGAACAATGGAGGCGTCTAAAGAAGCCATAAATGTTCCAATGGTGGTATTGGACAGCGCGATCCACTTGTATTGAACCATAAACAGGACTCAGATATCGTATTATTTTTGCCCTAAAAGCAGTGTGGATTATTAAAGTTTTACTTAAGTAAATAGAAATTTCATTAATTGTTTAATTTAGATGCTAAAGAGTTTGTCATCAATTAGAAAATGGTAGATGTTAGCGTTTTTGTGGTTCTTCATCACTAAAATAGCATTTTTCAATGAATCTAGGTGTACATACACAGTAAAAGACCAAATCGCTAATGCCCGTGTTTTTTATGCGTTGCGAAACTCCATCAGGAATAACAATTACATCACCTACAGAGACTTCGGCAGGTTCTAACTCGTCAATTTCCATAATGCCCTCGCCTTCAGTGATAATGTAAATTTCCTCAATACCCTCCAAATGATGCGCTACCGTAGTTACACCTGGCTTTACTCGGGCACGTGCAATCGAAACTCGACCATCGTTTGAACCATAATTTTCAACAAGAAAGCATCGTTCAGCCGACAAATACTCATTGAGACTGCTGGCTTTGACTATTTTGGGCTTCATATATTCGCCTACTTTTTTAGCCAGTATAGGTTACACAAACGTTTAAGTCAATCGGGAACTATTACCATTTTACTAAATAATTGCTGTTTTTCAGCACCAAATCTTGAAGGGTAAACTATGTCCCACAAGGTTATGACTGAGGCAAGATGCTCAGATTGTGGTAAAAAAACCAGAGTTCCTTTTAAACCTACACCAGGCAAACCAGTCTATTGTCGTGAATGCTTGGCTAAACACCGTTCGCAACGTACACCGCAAGACAGGAACCAAAAGATGAAGGATCAAAAACAGTTTTGGTCTAGGCGACGAGACAACTGGAAAAACCAGTCGGAAAAAATTGTCAATGCCTAATACTTTATTTTTAAAACCTGATGATTATTTTGCTACTATAGAAGGCGTTGCGATTCGTTCACCGTTTTGAAGAACGGTTAATTCACCGTTTTTACCAAGACGAAGCTGTTTTTCGCCTCTGAAAAGGCAGACTTGTGCATTCCTTATTTCAATTGAATCACCTAAAGCTACAGCATTAATTTGTGCTTCCCAAAGACACAATTTAACTGTTCCAGTTTCGTCACCAACAACTGCGTTAACGACCATAGCGGTGTTACCGAATTGTGTGTGAACTTGGGCTGGTTTTGGAATTTCTAGTACTTTTGCTTTTAGGTTGATATGTTTCATGCCTGAGCGTAAGTCTGAGATCATGCTGTATATGGTTTCAGTGTTTTGTTTTGCGATTTTTTTACGGATTTTATCGGTGCTCATGTAGTTTTCAAATGAGGAATCGTTATTTCGTGTGAGATATTCCTCATCTACCTTGAACTGTGCAACTACGCTATCTTCTTTTTTGATTAAGAATATGGTTTCTTTGTTAACTTTACCTCGAAACTCAACTGAGAGGTCTCCACAGGTAGCCTTTCCGTTGGCTTTCGCTGAAATCATTGCTTGAACAACTTCAGCGGGGTAAACATTATACTTCACTGAAACAAGAGCAAGATGCTCACCTAATGTGGATTTTTTCTGTCTCAAATTTCCCCCTCCAACATTTTTAGTTAAGAAACAGAGAAAAAGCAAAATCAGCCCTATACTGAATTTCCCACTTTTTCTCTAAGAATCCAACAGTTAATGTATATTGTTACGTCTAGGTATATTAGGATGTCTGTAAAAAACCGTTTTTTTGCCCTTAAATGAGCAAAATTTCCAATTTTACTTGTTTTTAATTGTTAAAGTGACATCACTTATCTAAAGTTAACTCTATTATTTGCCTTAATTCTGCAAGGGCAGCATTTTCTCCGCTTAAAAGTGCCACTTTGCAATTAAAAGCAATCAAGGATACAGATTTTTTCATATAGATAGGTATTCTTCGGAAGGCATCAGTTTATAAGTGACGTTGCGACATTGGTTGAGTCGTGTAAAAACAGTTTACACATCGAATATAGTAGGAGTTGAAATATAGAAATGTCATACGGTAACAGAGAGATGCACAAGGCAACCTGCGCAGACTGCGGAAAAGAATGCGATGTTCCTTTCAAGCCAGACGGAAGCAGGCCAGTTTACTGCCGAGAGTGCTACGCAAAACGAAGACCACCACGAAGATACTAAGCTTTTAAAGCTTTTGAATCTTTGACTTCGTTCAACCTTTTATTTCTTTAATTTTTTATTATTATTTTGTCCAGAAATGGATTTTCAGCATTTATTTTCCTTTACCTTAAGTGAATAAGCTTTTAATTTCTAACTAAGAATAACCTTAAAGGAAGACTCACTATGAAACAATTTATTATTACACCATCAGCGGGCAAACGTTTAATTGCAAAAGCCTTAGCTGCTCACCCATTAATCAAAAACACTCTAAAAAACGGCGCTCTCGTGCTTATAGCAGGAACCACGAACGGTTACTTAGCAGAAGAAATCCTCAACGCCATGGGCGTCACAGGTTTTTCTCGGCAACGCTTTTTCCGTGGCTTAACCATGCCTCCAAACAAGCCCGTAACCAAAGAGGGTCGCCTGGCAGATGAAAGCATGTTCCCCGGCGACGTAGTCATTGTTAAAGGCGAATGGCAGAAAGGCAAAACCATAGGTGACATCGTGGACTCTATGAAAGAAGGCGATGTAATCATAAAAGGTGCAAATGCTCTTGATTTGGTACACAAACAGGCAGCGCTTTTGATTGGGCACCCTAAAGCGGGAACAGCAGGTTTATCCTTGCCAGCAGTTATCGGACGCCGAGTAAAACTGATCGTTGCCGTGGGTTTAGAGAAACGCATTAGTGGCGATTTAAACGCTATAGCGGCGAAACTAAACGAGCCTGGCGCAGGCGGCTACCGTTTCTGGCCTCTTCCCGGCGAAGTGTTCACAGAAATCGAAGCGCTAAAGCTTCTTTGCGGGGTTGAGGCTGAGTTAATTGCGGCTGGCGGTGTCAACGGCGCTGAAGGCTCATGTTGGCTATGTGTGACGGGCACAAAAGAGCAGGAAGAAGCCGCTGAAAAGGTTTTGGCTTCCGTGGCTAACGAACCAGCCTTCACAATTTAATTCATTTATTCATAGCTGTGGTACATCATCGTACCCAACTAATGCGTGCTCCAGAATTCAGCAAGAGCAGAGAGAGCCTTCTCAAAAAGGTAATCCTCAGGAACAACGTCCACTTTCACGCCTAATTCGCGGAGGGCTTCGGCGGTTGTGGGTCCAATCGCAACGGTTGTTACTTTTTCTTTTATTATTTTTCGCAAGGTATCCATAGGTGCTTTCTCGGTGAGCATCTTGAAGATGTTTTTAGCGCTCAAGCCACTGCCGAAAACAATCGCATTAATTCTGCCGCTTGTCAAGTCATCGTAGAATTTGGTTTTGAGTTTCTCGTCCACTGGCAAACCTGACTCATAAACGTAGATTTCCTCTACGTTGGCACCCATTTCTTTTAGCGTGTTGGTTAGGGTTGGCGTTGCATTGCTTGTCCGTGGGATGCGGATTTTTTTACCTTTAATGTCTTTGCCCTGCAGTACCTCAAGTAAACCTTCGGAACTGTACTTTTGGGGCACTAGATCCACACGCACACGGCGCTCCATCATTGCTTCAGCTGTCCGTGGACCAACTGCGATGACAAACGTTTTAGCCAAGCCTTCCTGCAGTTGACTTTTTTGCTTTAGGGTTTCGGCTGCACTGTAGAGGTACTTGACACCGTTAGTACTCATTAAAATAACATAGTCAACTTGTCCTGTACAGAGTTCAATGATGAACTTTTTTACAGGTTTAAAGTTGCTTAAACCCTTGATTTCTATGGCTGGAATGTAGTAGGGCACGCCGTCTCTTGTTTGAATTAGTTTACCTGCTTCTTCAGCTTGCCCAACTGGACGGGTTAATGCAACGACTTTGCCTTTTAAGGAAGCGGTTTTTTTATCCATGCAAGTTTCCTGCCTAAGTTGGCGACTTCACCTATAACTATGACTGAGGGCGGCTTGATGTCCTTGGCTTTTGCGTCTATAACGATGGCGCCTAAAGTGGAGATTAATGTGCGTTGCTGCGGAAGCGTTCCTGACTCCACCATCGCTACAGGTTTTTCGGGGCTGATTCCACCTTTAAGCAATTTACTGACTATGCCTTCAAGGGATTCTACTCCCATCAAAATAACCATGGTGTCAACGGCGTTAGCGATTTTGACCCAATCCACGGGTTTTTCTGCGTCGCCTGCACGGTGACCAGTAATTATGGCCACTGAAGCTGCGTAATCACGGTGAGTTAATGGTATACCAGCGTACATTGGAGCTGCAACAGATGAACTCACTCCAGGCACTATTTCGAATTCGATGCCTTTCTCAACTAGGGCTTCAGCTTCTTCGCCGCCTCTGCCGAAAATGAATGGGTCTCCGCCTTTTAGACGCACGACTTTGCCGCCTTGCTTGGCTTTCTCAATAATTATGTTGGTAATCTGGTCTTGTGGCACCTCATGTAAACCTGTGCGTTTGCCAACAAAGATTCTTTCAGCTTTAGCGGGTGCCATGTTGAGGACTTCGTCTCCGACACCTAACCTGTCGTAGATAACAACGTCGGCTTCCTTGAGTAATTCAACTGCTTTTACGGTGAGCAGTTTGGGGTCTCCGGGTCCAGCACCTACAAGATAGACTTTACCATACACCATACTTTTCACGCCATTCCTTCTCGAAATCTTTTGCACCCTGCTTGATTAGTTCTTCGCCAACTTTTCTGCCCAGTTCTTCAGCTTGGTAGAGTTTGCCTTTGGCTTGTGCACTTATTTTTTTTCCGTCATTTAATGAGAAAATGGATCCTGATAATGTGAGGTTGTTATCGTTTGCTTGACCTACTGCTCCAATGGGGACTCGACAACCGCCCTGCAACTTGAGGACTAAGCTGCGTTCCGCGGTGATTTCTGCTCGTGTGGCTTTATCTTCAACTGATTGCAGGACTTCTATGACGTCGATGTTGCCTTCTTTTGCAGCAATCGCGATCGCACCTTGCCCAGCAGCAGACGGGAACTGTTCCAATGAGAGGCGCTCTGTCATTTCGTGGGTAATATTCATTCGTTCTAGTCCAGCTTCGGCGAGAACTATACCTGCTAATTCGCCTTTTCGGACTTTGCTGATTCTTGTATCAATGTTGCCACGGATTGGTTCAACGTTGAGGTCGGGGCGGATGTACTTGATTTCTGCAAGTCTTCGCAGGCTACCTGTTCCAACAACTGCACATTTCGGTAAAGCGCTTAGGGGGGTTTTGTTTTTGGAGATGAATACATCGCAGGGTGAATCTCTTTTTGGTATAGCAGCTAGAATTGTTCCTGTTTGCTGCTCTACGATGGGCACGTCTTTTAAGCTGTGAACTGCAAAATCGATTTTGCCACTGACGACTTCTTGATCTATTTCTTTCTCAAAAATTCCTTTTGCATCGATGCTGAAAAGGGGTTTACCGTGTTCTTTGTCGCCTATAGTTTTTATTATTTTTAGTTTAAAATCTACGTCGGGTCTCCGTTGCTTGATCTGCTGCAACGTGCGGTTGGTTTGGGCTAAGGCAAGTTTGCTGCCTCTAGTGCCTACTGTATAAATCATTTAATCTATTGCTCCTTTGATACTGCCCATAGTGCCTTATCAAACGCGTTAATGGTAAATTTCAGGTCTTCATCTGTGTGAACAGTTGATACAAAGCAGGTTTCAAATTGTGATGGCGGAATAAAAACGCCTTGCCGCAGAAGTTCCTGGAAGTATGCGTTAAACATTCGTTGACTTGACAATTTTGCGCATGCGTAATCATTTACTTGCTGGTTAGTGAAGAAAATTTGGTACAGTGAAGCGATGTTGTAGACTTGTGCTGGCAGATTGTAGGTTACAGCTAGATCTGCAAGTGCCTTCTTTAGTTCTTCAGCGTTCTTTGCAAGCTTTGGGTAAATCTCGTTTTTCTGTTTACTTATCAGGTTTAGGATTGTTAATCCTGCTGTTGCTGAAACTGGGTTACCGCTGAAGGTTCCTGCCTGATACACTTTGCCAACTGGCGAAATGTGCTGCATGATTTGTTTTTTGCCGCCAAACGCTGCCAATGGGAAACCTCCTCCAAGTACCTTGCCAAGTGTTGCCATGTCAGGTTTAATGTTAAAGTATTCTTGTGCACCACCCAAAGCGAGACGGAAGCCAGTTATGATTTCATCAAAGATTAGTACAACACCATATTCGTTAGTTAAACGTCTTAGACTGCTCAGGTAATCAGGTTTGGGTAAAATTAATCCAACATTCGCTAAAACAGGTTCAACAATTACCGCGGCAATATCGTGTGCTTCACGCTTAAACGTGGCTTCAACTGCTTCAACATCATTATAGGGTAAAACAATAGTGTTTTGTGTTGTCTGATCTGGAATGCCAAGAGAGCTTGGAGCACCAAAGGTTGCTGCACCTGAACCAGCTTTAACCAGAACACTGTCGTGTGAACCATGGAAGCAGCCTTCAAACTTTATAATTTTCTTTCTTGCAGTGTAGCCTCTTGCAGCGCGTATTGCGTGCATGGTTGCTTCTGTTCCAGAGTTAACTAACCGAACCATTTCCATGCATGGCGAGGATTTTGATATTAATTCGGCAAATTCTACTTCACGTTCTGTTGGAGCACCATAAAGCGTACCTTTTACTAATTGAGCTTTTACTGCTTCAATAATTTCTGGGTAAGCATGCCCCATGAGCAAAGCGCCATAAGCCATACAGTAGTCAACATATGCTTTGCCGTCAGCGTCAAACATTTTGGAGCCTTGAGCGGATTCCACAAAGAAAGGATATGGCTCAAAAGCTCGAACTGGACTGTTTACTCCGCCAGGTAAAACTTTTTTTGCTCTATCAAAAAGCGTCTTTGATTTGCTTTCACTCAAGTTTGATTCAACCATGATTTAACGTCTCTTGCGTGATAAGTAATGATCAAGTCGGCTCCTGCACGTTTAATACCTGTGAGGATTTCTCGGATAACAGTTTTTTCATCTATCCAACCGTTAAGTGCAGCTGCTTTAACCATTGAGTATTCGCCGCTTACGTTATAACCGACTATGGGCACGTTAAAGCTTGCTTTTGCTAACCCAATAATGTCCAGGTACGCTAAGGCAGGCTTCACCATAATTAGGTCTGCACCTTCACTTATGTCAAGCTCAATTTCTCGGAGAGCTTCTTGCGGGTTTCCTTGGCTCATCTGGTAGCTTCTGCGGTTTCCAAACTTTGGGGTGGATTCAGCGGCTTCTCTGAATGGACCATAGAAGCCTGAGGAGTACTTTGCTGAGTAAGCCATAATTGGGATTTGGTCAAAACCTTCATCATCTAAGGCTTCACGGATTGCCAGAACCTGACCATCCATCATAGCTGAAGGCGCAATAATATCTACGCCTGCTTCTGCTTGGCTGACAGCGATTTTTCCTAAAACGTCAAGGGTGTCATCGTTTAGGACTTCCCCGTCTTTAATTAATCCACAGTGCCCATGACTCATGTATTCGCAGAGGCAAACGTCACCGACTACGACTAGGTTATCGCCGAATTGCGCTTTTAGTTTACTTGTTGCTTTTTGAACAACACCGTCTTTAGCGTATGCACTTGTGCCAGCTTCGTCCTTCTTAGCTGGAATTCCGAAGAGTAATACGCTCTTTACGCCTTGTTCTAATGCTAATTTGCCCTCGTCTGCAACTTGGTTGATTGGATATCTGCAGTAGCCAGGCATTGATTCGATTGGCGCTGGTTTTTTTATTGATTCATCAACAAAGATTGGGTAAATCAGGTTGCTTGGTTGAATGTTAACTTGATTTAGCATAGATCGTAAAGCTTCGGTTCTGCGGAGCCTTCTCATACGTACACTTGGAAAACTCACTTGTTTTGCCTCCAGGTTTCTACAAGTTTAATGGCCATTTCTTTAGCCTCATTAAGCTGCTGTTTCTTT
This sequence comes from uncultured Candidatus Bathyarchaeia archaeon, assembly GCA_964640475.1. Lineage (GTDB taxonomy): Archaea > Thermoproteota > Bathyarchaeia > Bathyarchaeales > Bathycorpusculaceae > Bathycorpusculum. Next base: position 9,726 of record CAZXGX010000002.1, on the reverse strand, counting down.
AAGGCTTGTTTAATTTTAACGTTATTAAGGATATCATTTAAGATTTTACTACGTGACTTTTGGTTACTGACCTGCTGTTTAAGAATACTGCGCAGATAATCCTGCAATTCAATTTGCAACAAATCCTCTGACGTCACTAACTGCTCAATTCTTTGCCTAAGCTCCTTTGCCATCGCTGGACTTTTGCCTGAAGTAGAAACCGCGATTTTAACATCACCAACTTTTGCTATTGCAGGTAATATGAAATCACTTAGCGATGGATTATCTACTGAGTAAACTATGCACCCAATGGCTTTTGCTGTCTTAACTAAAGCGGTATTTAAGTCAGAGTTGTTTGTAACTGCCAAAAACATATCTGGCTTCACCTTCAATTCTTTAAAGAATACTTGGGGATCTTTTACAGCTGATTTTAGCAGATTCACCTTTCCTTGTTCAGCCAACTGCTTAATACCATCAGAAAATTCTTCGCTAACAACTGTTATTTTTGCACCAGAATCAACAAGACTCTGCGTCTTTCGATAACCTTCTAGCCCCCCGCCAACTACAATAACTGTTTTTCCTTCAAGCTTAAAATCCATCAACAAACTGCATCAGCCTCTCAAGTTGAGTTACAGCTATAATTGGCGAGTGTTTTTTTGAATTTTTCCATTATTTCCTTGTAATCAACTGTTTTTTGTTTTGGTGCTTCTGCTATTTTTGTTAGCAGATCAAGGTTTATGTAACGTTCTGCTGCGTCAATTGCTTGAATGCCAAAATCGTCGTAACGAATCTCAATTTCAGGAATCATGCCGCGTGTTTCAAGTTCCATACGAGGCACAACCCCAAGCAGTTGAACGCCGACGTTTTCAAAGGTTTTTTTTATTGTGAGTTTTGCTTCATCAGTTAGGTAGCTTGTGCTCATCTTGTTTAGGATAACGCCTGTTGTGTTTACTCCCAGTTTTTTGAGGATGCTAATGTAGTTTAATGTACTAATTAGGGAGCCCTCGATGCCTTCTTTGTCGCAGCTGACTACCAGTATAGTTGAAGCGCCCAAGGCAACTGCAACTTCTGCTGTGGATGTTGGTCTTTGCACTTTCTCGTTTAGTAAACCGGTAAATGCGCTCATTGCGCCCTCCACAAAGAGGAAGTCGTGTTTTTGGCTTGCTTGACCTATGGCTTCGTTTAGTGGGGTCCAGCCGCTTTCACCGATCTTGATTGATGAGTAATCCTTGATTGGTTCCTTTACTAGGTAAAGCGCAGGGACTGAGTCGCGTATGTCTCCGCCTATTTTTATTAAGCCTACATTGTAGCCTTTCTTTTTTAAGGCGCCAGCCATTCCGGTTACAAGAAAAGTTTTTCCTGACCCACTGCCTAAAGCGGTAATGAGAACCATCACAGGTTTTTTCTTGGTATTTTGTAGTGGTTGTTTAATGTTGGTGGATATTCCAACTTCACTTTTAATTTGAGCGATTAGTTTGGCGTTTGTTTTTCTGATTTCTTCTAGCTCTAAAGAATTAATATCAAGTGATTTTGTGATGCTTTGTAGAATTGTTGGGTTTTGGTCAAGTAATGCGTGCACAAAGACTCCAACAATGTTTCCTTGCTTGTTTGTTACTCCTGAAACTAGGTCTTGAGGGGCTTTTCGATAGTTAATACGTTGGATATGGGAGATGAGAATTGGTTTTGCATCATTATGAAGTGTGGCTTGTCCGTAAGTGTGACAGTGAAAACCTGAAACTTCTTTTCCTATCTCGTCAGTGACGAAGCTTTTATCAACAATTTTTGCTGTTACTCTGTCAGTGCAAACTAACGGCTTGAACTCTGCATCTAATAATCCTAAACCGTCGCGGGTAATTGGTATAGTTGATAAGCGTCCAATATCGGTTTGTTTGGCGAGAATCTGGAAGCCTGAACAAATGCCAAGAAGGAATTTTCCTGCATCAGCCATTTTTAGGATTTCTTTTGTGACTTTGGGGTTTACGCTTTGTGATTCAACTAAACTGCCACCGGGGATGATGAGCATGTCTAAAACTTCGCTTGCAGGTTTGCCATCAACTAATGCGTCTTCTCGAACAAGGTCAGTTGGCAGATTTCCAAAATCTTCAAAGCATGGCAATGCTCCTGGAAGGTAAACTAAGCCGATTCGTTTGCGAAGTTGCACCCAAAATTCTCCGAACGTAAATTTACAGAAAGCTTATATTTAAAGGAGCATGGTTTATTGAGCCATGCATTCCTCTGCTAAGACAGACCATGTTGTCAATGTTCGGATAACGCATAAGACAGCGCGGGTTCCATTGATGGAAGCTGTGGCGTTTAAGGACAAAGAAAAAGCTCTTGCAGAGATTAAAGCTCTTGAGGGTGTTGAGGAATGCTTGATTCTTCAGACTTGTAACCGCATTGAAATTTATCTTATATCAGAAGAGGGCGAAAAAACCCTTAATTTGGCAAAAGAGTACTTTGCCAAGCATTCTAATTCTCATTATAATGAGGCTTTAAAGGCAATTGAAACCTCGCTTGATCAGGATGCCTGTAAGCATCTTTTAAGGGTAACATCAGGGCTTGAATCAATGGTTATTGGTGAAGACCAGATTTTAAACCAGTCGTGGGATGCTTACTTAACAGCAGAAAACAGCAAAACTGCCGGACCAATTCTAAAGCACCTTTTTAATCGCGCTGTAACAGTTGGCAGAAGAATTAGGGAAGAAACAGGAATAAACAAGGGTGCAGTTTCGATTGGGTCAGCGGCTGTTGAGCTTGCAGCGGTTATATCTGGAAACTTGGGCGAGAAGAAAATTCTTGTGATAGGTGCAGGTGAAATTGGGACATTAGTTGCAAAAGCCTTGGCGAGAAGGTGCCTGAGCCCAATTATTATTGCTAACCGAACTTTTGATCGTGCAGCTCGTTTAGCTGAGGAATTAGATGCTCATGCAGTAAGGTTTGATCAGTTTGATGAAGCACTGGTTGATGCTGATGTGGTTATTTGTTCAACTTCGGCGCCTCATTATATTGTAACTAAAGAAGTTGTTTCAAGGTTAATCGGAAAACGTGTTAATCCGAATGACTTGATGATTATTGATATTTCTAATCCAAGAAATGTTGAGAGAAATGTTGTTGAACTTGAAAAAGTAAAGCTTTACAATATTGATGATTTATTGCTTATTACAGATAAGAATCTGACTGAAAGACAGAAATGTGTTGACACTGCAGTTCAAATGATTGATCATGAGCTTGTTATTTTGGTTGATGATTTGAAGAAGCTCTCCGTCAGATTGATTATTTCGTCTTTACTTGCTAACGCTGAAGAAATCCGGCAGAGAGAGATGTCCAAAGCTATTAACATGCTTGGAGATGTTGATGAAAAGCAGCGTAGAGTAATTGATGATTTAACAAGCATTCTTATTAAGCAAACGTATCTTCCGATCATCGAGAATTTACGTTCAGCAGCAAGTAACAACGATAAGAAAATAATTGATATGGCTATTAAATTATTTGAGAAAACGGGGAATTAAGTTTTGACAAGCATAGAAAAAGATAATGTTGGATTAATTCTGATAGGCCACGGTAGTAAATTGCCTCATAACCAGGAAAATCTTGAGCAGCTAGCTCAGGTGATGAGGGAACGTTCCAGATTCAAGATCGTTGAAATCTGCTTTATGATTAGAAATTCACCCACTATCTCAGAAGCAATCGATCTGGTTGCTAAGAAGGGGGTTAAGAAAATTGTTCTTGTCCCAGCTTTCCTTGCGCCAGGAGTTCACACTACTCAGGAAATACCTGAAATGATTGAAGACAAAGCCAAAGAATCTACTGTTGCTTCAAAAGGTATTGAATTATTTTATGGTGAACCTATAGGTGCAGACGAATGCATCGCAGTTATCCTTGAAGAAAAAGCACTAAGAGCCTTAGGAGAAAATGTTGAGCATAAACATGCACCATTCAATTCAAACACCAATGTTACTCTTCCGCCAGCTTCAACAAAAATATATGACCAAAGCATGAAGCTCATTCGACCAGAAATCAAGGAAATTTTAGAAAAAGCTCCAAAACAGAATATTCCTGTAATCGAGCGAGTTGTGCATACTACAGCTGACCCAGAATTCGGTAAGCTACTTGTCTTTAGCGAAAACGCTGTTGAAGCTGGAGTTGCAGCAATTAGAGCTGGAGCAAAAATAATAACTGATGTCAAAATGATTAAGGCAGGAATAAATGAAGCTCGAGTTAGAAAGTTTGGTGGGAAAATTTTAACTTACATTGATGATCCAAGAGCAACAAAGATGGCTACTGAAGAATCGATAACCCGCTCAACAGCAGCAACACTGCTTGCAGTCAAAGACGACGCAAATGGGGCGATTTTCTTGATTGGAAATGCTCCGACTGCAGCTTTTGAACTCGTAGAGCAAATAAAGAAGGGTCAAGTTAAACCAGCATTAATTGTTGGTGTCCCAGTGGGTTATGTGGGTGCAGCTGAATCCAAAGAGGCAGTTGCCAAGTTAGCTGTGCCATATATTATTACGAGGGGCAGAAAAGGCGGCAGCACAATTGCTGTGGCAATCTTTAATGCTTTATTAGCTTTAGCTGAAGCAAATAGTAGTTAAGAGGTAACCTGAATGGCGCGGTTTTTGAAGTACGGAATTACAACCGGTGCAACCGCGGCAGCAGCAGCCAAAGCCGCAACAATTGCTGCAACCAAAGAGCCAGTTGACAGAGTAGTCATCCCAACTCCGATCGGGTTACGTTTTGAGGTTCCAATAAAATCAAGCAGGAGACTTGCTGAAGATTCTGCAGAGGCAGTTGCCGTGAAGGATGCGGGGCAAGACATTGATGCTACTGACAAGATGGAAATCACTGCTACAGTAAAATTAACTGATGACGGCAAAATTATAATAAAAAGCGGCGTAGGCATCGGTATGGTCACAAAACCCGGTTTGCAGGTACAAATCGGCGAGGGTGCAATCAACCCTGTACCGAGAGCCATGATTACTGAAGCAGTAAAAGAAGTCTTGCCTCAAGGAAAAGGCGTTGAAGTAACCATCAGCGCTCCTGAAGGCGCAAACATTGCAAAGAAAACAATGAACGCCAAACTTGGAGTGACTGGCGGCGTCTCAATTTTAGGCACAACAGGCGTGGTTAAACCCTATTCACTTGAAGCATGTCGCCGCTCACTAGTTCCCCAAATCGACGTTGCATTAGCAAGGGGTTACAAACGGTTAGTTTTTGTTCCAGGCAATATTGGCGAGCGAATCGCAAAGGAGAAGTTTAATGTTCCTGAGGATGCGATTGTTCAAACAGGCGATTTCGTCGGCTACATGCTTGACAAAGCTGTAGAGAAAAACGTTAGAGAAATCATATTCATCGGGCATTCTGGAAAAATAGTAAAGTTGGCAGCAAACATTTTCAACACTCATCACAAAGTTGGGGATGCCCGTAACGAAGTCATCGCCTCCTATGCAGGAGCCGTAGGCGTGAAAACCGAGACGATAAATAAATTATTAGCTGCCAATACTTCTGATGAAGCCTCAGAAATTCTAAAACCAACAGGTCTTCTGGAAAAAACTTATGATAGGATAGCTGAAAGGGTTAACCAGCGAGTCAGCGACAGAGTGGAAAACAAGATAAAGA
>CAZXGX010000002.1:0-4028 GCA_964640475.1 uncultured Candidatus Bathyarchaeia archaeon | reverse complement strand
ATAGCTGAAAGGGTTAACCAGCGAGTCAGCGACAGAGTGGAAAACAAGATAAAGATAAGCATAGTCATTGTTTCCATGGATGGCAAAGTTCTTGGAATGGACCAAAACGCTAGGTGCAATAGTCCTTGGCTAAACTTAACATAGTAGGCGTTGGACCCGGCTCGCCGGACTACATCACTCCAGCAGCAAGAAAAATTGTTAAAGAAGCCCAACTAGTTATCGGGGCGCAGCGAGTGCTGGATCTTTTTAGGGAAGACATTAGAGGCGAAACCTTGGCGTTAACAGCTAAGAACCTTAATTCAGCTCTTAAGCAAGCAATTGAAGCAACAAAAAGCAATAAAGTTGCAGTATTATTATCAACTGGAGACCCAGGATTTTCGGGATTACTTCGCTCTGTCCAAAACACTAAACTAATCAATACTTCAGAAATCAACGTGATTCCAGGAATAAGCTCAATTCAAGCTTGCGCAGCAAAAATCGGAATAAGCTGGGACGAAGCCTGCCTATTTACTTTTCATGAGGGCAATGTTAGTGCTGAAAAGAAAAAGCAGCTTGCATCCTGCCTCAAGACTGGGCGTATTGCGATGCTTCTTCCTGATTCAAGAGCGTTCCCACCCAAAGAAATCTCAAATTACTTAATCAAGGAAGGATTAGACAAAAAGACTCAAGTTTACATCTGCGAAAACCTAACGTTGAGCAACGAGAAAATCACAAGCAGCACCCTTGAGGAAGCCGTGAAGCTTGATTTTAGCGCATTATGCGTAATGGTTATCAAACCAGAAAACGAATAGAAGGTAAGTTGATTTTAGATGGCTAAGGTTTGGAATTATAAGACCCCTGGAATACCTGACGAATTGTTTATTCAGGATGAGAATGTTCCTGGACCAACAAAAGAAGAGATTAGAGTACTGACTATTTCTAAAGCCCGCCTAAATGAGGGATCAGTTGTTATTGATGTTGGTTGCGGTACGGGCGGATTATCTGTTGAAGCAGCCCTTCAAGTTGGGGAATCAGGCAAAGTCTACTCGTTAGATGAAGACCTGGACGCTGTGAAGTTAACTCTTAGTAATGCCAAGAAAATGGGTGTCCAAAACATTGTTGTTGCAGTCTGTGGTACGGCACCTGATGCTTTAGCAAATTTTCCTGTGGCTGATGCAATTCTTGTTGGGGGAACCCAGAATCTACGGGAAATTCTCCGTGCAGCCAATGGCAAACTGAAGAAAAATGGTCGAGTAGTCGTAAACGCGATACTTTTGGAGACAGCAACCATTGCAATTGACGAATTAAAGAAGTTGGGCTTCCAAGATGTCGATGTCGCGCATATTTCTGTTGCGAAGGGAAAACAAATAAACAGCGGAACCATGATGTTGGCAAGAAATCCAATCACGATAGTTTCAGCTACAAAGGTTTAAGGGGAAAAAGTTTGACAGGTAAATTCATTGGCATAGGCATAGGTCCAGGCGACCCAGAACTAATCACGATAAAAGCGGCAAAGGCACTTCAAACCGCTGATATAATCTGTATCCCTAAATCAAACGCTGCTAAACCCAGCTTAGCTCTAACAATAGTTAAAAAAGTAATTGAAGACCGCAAAAGTATGCCGGAAATTCTTGAACTAATTTTCCCAATGACTAAAGATGAAATCAGCAACCAAACACTCTGGACAAAAAACGCAGACGTCATCGCCAAAAAAGCTGAAGCAGGCAAAACAATCGGCTTCATAACATTAGGCGATCCAATGTTTTACAGCACTTTTATTTACCTATACCAAAGCATAAGAGAAAATCATCCAAACCTTAAACTTGAAATCATTCCTGGTGTTAGTGCCTTTAACGCATGTGCTGCAAGCGCGAGAATGCCACTTGCTGAAAAAGAAGAAGTAATCACAGTTATTCCCTCAGACCTTGACTCAAAACTGGTTGAGGAAGTAGCAAAACACTCTGATAATTTGGTCTTCATAAAATGTGCTTATCGACTCAAAGAGCTTATTCCAGTTTTGATGCATGCTGGCTTTAAAGAAAATTCTACGATTGCGTTGATTAAACGATGTAGTATGCCAGAAGAAGAAGTAACCATGGGCAAACTTGCAGACCTGAAAAACTGGAAAATAAATGAAGACTATTTTACAATTGCAATAATTAAGAAAAATCTCCTCACAGGTGAAGCATAATGAACAAAGTAGTTTTTATCGGAGCAGGATCAGGCGACCCAGAACTAATCACGATTAAGGGCAAGAAGTGGCTGGAAAAAGCAGACGTAGTGATCTACACTGGTAGCTTACTTAACCCTGAATACCTTAAGTACTGCAAGAAGGGCGCTGAGCTTTTTGACAGTGCCAAGATGGGTTTGCCCGAAATGCTTAAAGTTATGGTTGAAGGGGTTAAAGCCGAAAAACTAGTTGTTCGTCTACATGATGGTGACCCAAGCTTTTATGGAGCAATTCAAGAAGTAATGACTGATTTAGACAAAGAAGGTATTGAGTATTTCCGCATCCCCGGCATAAGCTGTCTACTTGGAGCTGCAGCGGCACTAAACCGAGAATTGACTCTGCCAAACATTTCTCAGACAGTCATAATTACTCGCCCTGAAGGAAGAACTCCAGTTCCAGAAAAAGAAGCCATTAGCAAACTTGCTCAGCATCAAGCAACCATGGTAATCTTTCTTGGCACTCCACACATTGCCAAAGTCATGGAGGAACTGCAAAAAGGCGGTTACCCCAAAGATACTCCAGTGTCAGTAGTGTATAAGGCAACTTGGCCGGAACAAAAAATCGTCTTGGGCACAATCGAGGATATCGTAGCTAAAGTTAAAGAGGCAAAAATAACTGAGACCGCGCTTATTTTCGTAGGAAAAGTTATGAATCCAAATGCATATGACTTATCGAAGCTTTATGACCCCAAATTCACAACAGGCTTCCGTAAAGGCGAGTAGCAGATTAATGAACACTAAAACAATAGCCGTAGTAGCCATAACTAAACGTGGCGTAGAAACAGCAATTGAAATAAAAAAAGCCCTCAGCAAAGCAGGCTTATCATCGACTGTTTATGCACCAAAAAAATACAAAAAAACAGGCGTTATTACCTCAGACCTTAAAGTTTCTGATTTTGTAAAAGACAACTACAACAAAGTTGACGCAATAGTAGCTGTTATGGCAACAGGCATAATAATTCGTGCAGTTGCTCCCTACCTTGAGAGTAAATTGACTGATCCAGCAGTAATTGGGGTTGATGCTGCAGGAAAATTTGTTATAAGCTTACTTTCGGGGCATTTAGGTGGAGCAAACGAGTTAACAAAAATAATCGCTAAAGGCACCGGAGCCACAGCAGTAATCACAACTGCAACGGATGTTTTAGGCAAACAAAGCGTTGAGGACCTCGCAAAAGTTTTGCATACAAGCATTCAGAATCCTGAAAGCTTAGTTGCAGTTAACTCAGCCATAGTAAACGGTGACAACGCTGTACTTGTCCTCGTCGGTGACGTTAAGGTTCCGGTAGAAATGATCAGTTGCTTTGAAATTAAAAAAGCCTCAGGTGGCTCTGAAGCACTTGACATTATTAATCAGTATGATGCAGGCGTAATTGTCACTGGTGAACCGTTAATAATTGATAAGTTTGTTAAGCCTTTCACGATTCTTAAAGCAAAAAAAGTGATTGTGGGTTTAGGAGCAAGAAAAGAATCAAGCATGGAAAGCATAGTTGAAGCAGTAAACGCTGGACTTAAACAGGTTAACTTATCAACTTCAAGAATTGACAAATTCGCCACTGTAGACATTAAACGCAGTTCAAAACCAATGATTGACGCAGTAAAAACCTTTGGGGCGCCACTGGAATTCTTGACTGTTGAAGAACTTGATTCCCTGAAACATGAAGATTTGTCTCCTGACTCAAAGATGGTTAAAGAAAAAATTGGTGTAGGAGGAGTATGTGAACGAGCAGCATTACTAAAAGCGGGAAAGAACTCAAAACTATTACTGAAGAAAACCAAACTCAACGGAGTAACTGTAGCAATAGCCGAGGGCGAATAAGCGT
>CAZXGX010000001.1:0-50474 GCA_964640475.1 uncultured Candidatus Bathyarchaeia archaeon | reverse complement strand
ATACATCGTTATGCTTAATTGTAGAATTGGAAACTACACTTAAAAACAATCCACCTCCCGTGTTAGTAATAATACTGTTTCCATAAATGACGCTGTCCTGTGCGCCAGCCAAAGAAATGCCACTTTTGCTTCGCGTCAGGTTATTTGATAATATTTGGGTTGCTGAAGAATCATAAACGTTTATGCAGACACCATTGCTTTCTAGGTTGTTTTCAGTAACGTTAACGTTTGAGGATTTGTGAAGGAAAATGCCTGAATCCGTATTTGTTATATGGTTCTGTATTATCTGCAGGTTGGGTGTAGAACTTAATAGTATTCCTTGCCCGTTGTGAGATAACTCCAAGCTTTTGACAACAATATTTGTGCAGTTTATGAGGGCGACATAACCAGCGTTGGAGGGGATGGTTTCACCATTTTTATTTATCCAGTATATAACGGGTTTCTCGTCGACTGTGTTGGATGAATCAATGTCGTTTATGTACAAGTTCGAGGGTTCGGGTCTGACTTGAATGTTATCGATAATACAAAGGTTACGTATGTTATTTTTCATCTGGTTGCTTCGCAGCACATTTAACTGAGAATTAAACACGTACATACCATAATAATTTTCTGTCAGCACGTTGTTCTCTAAGTGATTCCCACTAGAAGAGCCACCTAAATAACTAAACAGGTAGACAGCATCGTAGAATCCACTAATTTTCATATTCCTAACTGTTACGCCTTGTCGATTCATGAGGAATAATCCAGCGTTCAGATGTTCCTGCCCATACGGGTTGTCACTTGAGAAACCATTTCCTTTTAGAGAATAACCGTTCCCATCAAGTACAATGTTGTTTCTTTCTACAATAATAGTATAGCCAACTATGTTATCCGTTAAAGTATAGATATCACCGTCCCTGCGAATGGGTGCTGTTGAAGGATCAATACTTCCATCAGTCCTTATGGTAAAAGCTGGTTCAGGCATTTTGGGAATCATCGAAGTAGGATTAGCTTCCACTACGGGAAAATAGGGAATAGAAACCAATACAATCAAGAAAGTCAAGAGCAGAACAAGAGCGAACTTTTTACTTCCCATTTGCATAACCTCACAATCAATTGCGGAGGAGTTACCAAAGGCATATAAGATTTCTCGTCAATTTTTTTTGACTAATATAAGTCAAGAATTATTGACTAAAAATTTAGTTACAAAAAAAGAAATGGGAGCAACCGGATTCACTAGCAGCAACTAATTGACCACAAGCAAAAACCGCGATGGCGTTACTGACGTTTCTGCAACTGCTCCCACATCAGTTGCAGTACACACCTTAACATTTCATAGATAATTCCAACTAACCAAGACATAGTTAACAGTAAACGGCGAGTTCCCAAGTCGCATCTTAGCATGCTAATTATCTTTCAAGATTTACTTTAGGCATCTAATCGCCAACCAAAATTCCAAGCTACTCTGAGTAACCAAATTTAAATTCCTACAACATTTTATATGGCAAATGGAGCGAACAGAAAAAATGTCGGGAAAATCGATCTCAGAACGCGGAAAAGAAACACTGAAATGGCTTCAGAAAGAACAGAAAGCTAACGGTTTAGGGATGGTTAAATCAGCACAAGTTCCAGACCAGGATGCTCTTCGCTTTCTCCTCCGTAAAGGCGATGTCTTTGAGCCGCTTCAGGGAATGATTAAAACCTCTATAGAACCACAAAATGAATCCGCTTCTGGCATCTCTGAGCTTATTGATAATAAACCTTGGATTTGGCGAACCCCAAAACCAAAAAGCAAAAACGATAAACCAGAACCATACGAGTTCCTGCCTTACCCAGACTGGAACGTGCTTCCAAGCGCAGTAGCTGAAGCTCTAAGAGGCATGGGCTTCTCGGGTGCCCCCTACCTGTATGAGGGTTATAGTTACCGTAAAATGGCTGGCGGCGCCCTCCGCCGAAAAATGATAGGTAAATATTCGAAGGAAGAAATGCTAGCCGAACTAAAGCTAGCAGAATCCAACAGAACCGATGAGGAATTGACTAAATTCGAGCAGGAAATCGATGATAAAATTGCTGAGTATAAGGGAAAATACAAGCAGTTTTCAGAAGTGAAACTTTGTTCTAATGTGGTGTACTATCCGAAGGATGGCAGTTTTAGTTTTGTCGAAAAAGACTGAACTTTGCTGGCGGCATAAATTCTGAGTTGCCATAGTAAGCAACATGCTTAGCTGCGATTCTTGAGATTTGATAGAGTTTGCTGGTAGGTATTCAAAGAAGTGGTTCTCAGTTTACCGCATGCATATCATAATGGTAATTGGTTAATTGTTATGTCCTCGCTGAAACGCTGAAAATCTTTATCTTCCGAATAAACGGCATCCGCTGATTGGTTAAGCGCTGTGGCTACGATTAACGCATCGGGCAGTCTGCCGTCTCTTTGGAATAGCAGCTTAGCAGCTAAGTCAGCAATTTCGAATGTGACTGGGTAATTTTGAAGCTGTTAAGGGTTAAGTCGTTTAGCAGTTTTTTCACTTTATCAGCATTATCTTGGTTGCCTGCCTTATAGAATCCTGTTAGAACTTCGGCGACTGTTATGGTTGAGATTATTCCTTCATCCTGAGCTTTCATAAAACGGTTTAGAATTTTTTCAGTTTTGCTTGCTTGGGGCTCCATTCCTTCAAGAAAATAAATGATGCTGTTGGTATCTAAGGCTAACTTCATTGTTGCCTTCCTTCCCATTCTTGGCGGGTCTTTTTCTGGTACTTTACTGGATCACCGAAGACGCCTCTTCCAAGACCCTTCATGTCAGCTACGGGATTGAGCGGTTTCAATAGCAAGCCCTCTTTTGTTTCATCAATTTCCAGTATTACGCCGGTTTCCATTTTGAATTTCTTGCGTAACCTGCTGGGTATTACTACTTGACCTCGTATGCCGACTTTTACTTTTTCAGTCATGCTGCCTCTGTCTGATGATAAGAATAATCAGAGAAAAAAAGTTTCTTACTTATGCAGGCGGCATGAAATCTGTGTTACCGTAGTAAGCAACATGTTTGGCTGCGGTTTTTGAAGATTGGTATAATTTACCAATGTTAGCCATTAGTTGGTATGCCGCTTTTAGGGCGAGGTTAAGGTTATTGTTGGTTAAGAATTTAGCTTCAATGTTCAGTGCGGTTCCTTGTATGTCGGCTGCTATTTGTATTCCGCCATCATCAGTAACCCATTTCAATTTGACGCCATGGCTGTTTTCTGACATGCCAAGCCAACGAAGGAGCCCAAACCATCTGCCTTTCAAATCAGTAATAACTTGTTCAGTCATTAGGTCTGATGGCAAGTAAGTTTGAAGAAGCGTTGAGGTCTGCTCTACCTGCTGGTCAGGATTCAGCTTTAATTTGGTTATTTTTGGGGTAACCCGGTAGCCTTCTGGGCTTTTCTTTATGATCCCCTCATCTTCTAATCGGCTGAGAATTCTAGAGAGCGTTTCAGGATGCATTCCGCATCTGCGTTTTAACCCGTCGAATGTGAATATGGTCAAGTCTTCTTTTTCGATAAGCGAAAGCACGTCTGTGTCGCGTTCGCTAAAAGAGAAACCTGCAGGCAGAACTTGCCAATCTACATTAAACAGCGGTATCATTGATTTCAATGTAAAAATGGATTGTTGCTTTTGAATGTTACTTATTTACAGTCACAAAAACAGTGGAAAAAATATGAGCTGACTTGAAGCTTTCTTCTGAAACTTTTTTAATTTTTAAATTGCAGACAAAAAATGTGGTTTGATGATTGATGTTTAAAAAATTTTGGTCTAAATTAAATATATATAATATTTAGGCAACATTATAATTAGGTTAAGTTGTATCCTGAGAGTGGCTGAAGTTTATGGATAGAAGCTACGATTGGTTTGTTAAGCGTCATCGAACCAGAGGATTAGAACTTGCACATGAGCAAATAACCAGTGCTTTTGACACTGTAACTTGGTTGCATAAAGCGACTCAATGCTTCTCAGAGGGAAATAGAACCGAAGCAAAAAAGTACATAGAAAATCTCTATAAAACAGAAGAAAACGTTGACCTGCTTAGAACTAAAGTTTTTATGGAGTTATCGTCAGGCGCAGCATTATTAGCAGATTACCGTGAAGACCTCCTTCATTTGGTTAAACGTGCTGACACTTTAGCAGACCATACTAAAGACGCAGCTAGATGTCTTGAAATGCTATCGGAAGCAGAAATTCCTAAGGAGTTATGCGAAAAAATAGTCCTGATTTCTGGCATGCTAGCTAACATGGTAAATATTCTAAGGAATAGTGTTGAAAAAATTTCGTCAAACTCAAAAGAAGCTATTAGCGAAGCAAAAAAAGTCAGCGAAATAGAAAATGCAATTGACGCTGAATATCTAAAAACAAAGAGCCTATTCGTTCCACTGGGTGATAGGATTAATTGTGGAGCAATGGTGATTCTGGACGATTTGGTAGAATTCTTAGAGGAAGCAGCTGATATGTGCGCTGATACAGCAGACTACATTAATGTCTTATCTAACCGAGAATAATTTTTTTTAAATTACCTCTATTTAGAAAATATAATTTACTTTTTTTGAATATATTCTATCAACAAATCCTACATTAACTCAATTGCCTTCAGTTCATTTGGAGAGAGTATATGAAAAGCCGAAAGAAGAATTTTCAAAAATGTGAGCCTGAAAAAGAAAAGCCCATTTATTTTCTAAGAATCTAACAAAGGAGAAACACAAGATGAGTAATCAGATAACAGGTAAAAGTGTTTACAATTCAAGGCTGTTTGATTGGATGCTGGCAATAGATATTGATCCAATCCAATTTAATTGCTTAAGAAAAAGCATCAAATCATTATCGACAACCAATTATTAAAATTTTAAATAAATAAAGAAAAAAGTTAGCCTAGCGATATTTTTAGTCCTGTTGCAACATACACAATTGATTCACAAACATAAACGGCGTGATCAGCTATTCGCTCTAAATACCTCGTTACAAGTGCACTAGATAGTAAACATTTGCCATTGGTGTTTTCAATTCTTGCCAATTTATCTAAGAATGACAAATACATTTGATCGACTTCACGTTCAGTTTTAGTGATTGTTTTAGCTAATTCTATATCATGACTTTTTAGTGCGTTAATGCTAATCTTAACCATTGAAAGTACTTTATCGCTCATTTGACTAATGTAGTCTTTTGCCCATGGATCGCGCTCTTTTAAACCATTAAGCTGATCATTTATTGCTGATATATCAAGGGCATATCTTCCGTATCTTGCGAAGTCGCTGCCTATTTTCATATATGATTTAATAGCTCTCAAGTCAGAGGCCACCGGTTGAAATCTTGCAATCAATTGAAATGTCTGATCTTCAATTTTATTGGCCATAGCCATAAGAATGTCTGACATTTCTCTTACTTCTGCTTGTACGCTTTTGCAATCTAAGTATCCTTTTAGCGATATTGATAGAGTTTCGTAGGTGTATTCTCCCATTTTTACTAGTAGGGTTGATTGTTCTTCTAATCCATTGTCGATTATTCTGCTCATAAAACCATTCTTCCTTATCCAAATTCTCCTGTTATATATTTCTCTGTTAACGGATTTTTGGGGGACTCAAAGATTTCTTTTGTTGGGGCAAACTCGATTAGGCTGCCCAGATAAAGGAAAGCTGTGTAATCAGCCACCCTTGAGGCTTGTTGCATGTTATGTGTTACAATAGCCACTGTGTAATTTCGTTTAAGTTCTACGATTAACCGTTCTATTTTGGCTGTGGCTATTGGGTCAAGTGCTGAGCATGGTTCATCCATTAAAATGACTTCTGGTTGTAAGGCAATAGCTCTTGCGATGCACAATCGCTGTTGCTGTCCTCCAGAGATGCTGGTGCCTGGTTTTTTTAGGTCGTCTTTGACTTCATCCCAAAGAGTAGCCTGCTCGAGACTGCGCTTAACGATTTCATCAAGGTTTTTTCCTTTTTTAGTTCCAGTTAACTTTAGACCAGCAGCAACATTATCATAGATTGACATTGTTGGAAAAGGATTTGGTTTCTGAAAAACCATTCCAACTCTTCGTCTTATCATAACTGGGTCTACTTTTGCATCGTAGATGTCTTCGCCATCAAGCAGTATCTTCCCAGCCAGTTTAGCATTAGGTACCAATTCATGCATCCGATTAAGTGTACGGATAAATGTGGATTTTCCACAGCCTGATGGTCCAATAATGGCTGTTACTGCGTTTGTTCTAATTGGTAGACTTATGTCTTTTAAGACCTGCTTTGTTCCAAACCAAGCATTTAATCCAATACTTTGCATTTTTTCATTACTGCTCATTGCTGTCACCTTTTAATTTTACCTCTGTTACTGATCAGTCTGACTCCTATGTTGAGTGCTAAAACTATCAATATCAGCACTAAAGCCGCTCCCCATGCTTGAGCCTGAAGCTCTGCAGAAGGTTGCCGTGAGTTTAAGAAGATCCTGAGCGGAAGTGCATCCATTGGTGCAATAAATCCTTGGAAAAAGAATGAGTTGCCTAAAATTGTAAATAGTAATGGTGCTGTCTCTCCTGCAATACGGGCAACTGCAAGAAGTGTACCTGTGATTATTCCGCTACCAGCTGCGGGTAGGACTACGCTAAGAGTAGTTCGCCATCTGTGAACACCTAAAGCTAAAGAGGCTTCACGAACAGAGTTGGGTACAAGTTTTAGGGACTCTTCGGTTGTTCTTGCAACAATGGGGATTAACATGAAAGAAAGCGCAATTGCTCCTGCGATTGCTGACCAATAATGTGTAACATAAGTGATTATTAATGCAGAAGCGGTAATTCCAATCACAATAGAAGGAAACTGAGTAAGCACATTATTAATTACTCTTAACGTTGAACTGTACTTATTATTGCCAAACTCAGACAAGTATACTCCTGAAAGTACACCTATCGGGATTCCAAAGAGGCTTGTTAAACCAATAATTATCAATGTTCCTTGAATTGAGGAGCCAATGCCGCCTTGGAATACACTTGCAGTTAAGAAATGGAGATTTAACTGAGGTGCTCCTCTTATGATAGTCTCGATTAGTATGCTCAGCAAGGGTATTACAGCTATTATAACACATAATAGACAGAGAATGAAGAACAGACGGTTTTTTAGTCTTCGGAAAGTATAACTGTTAAATTTGCTCAGCATTACTCAACTGCGCCTCCTTTTACTTTTAGCAAGCGTGTCATCATAACGTGAGCAATGACGTTGATGATGATGCTGATTATGATTAGAACAAGAGCTGCACCAACGTATGCTGATGTTTCTATTGGTGTTTGAGAATCTATGTATCCGTTAGCTATTAATGCTGGTAAAGTTTGTCCAGGTTCAAAAAGTGAAGTAAACATCGCGTTTGGACCAATTGCATTACCTATAACCATTGTAACAGCCATTGTTTCGCCGACGGCTCTGCCTAATCCAAGAATAACTGCTCCAAATATTCCTGAGCGTCCATAGCTGAGCACCCAATTGCGGATTACTTCCCATTTAGTTGCACCTATGCTATACGCGCCTTCCCGTATTGAATTTGGAACAGCACTAATCACTTCTCTGGAGACTGAAGCAATCGTGGGAATAATCATTATAGCCAAAATAATGCTGGCTGTGAAAAGGTCAAGACCGAAAGGTGTTGCACTAAAAAGGGGAATCCAGCCCAAGTACGTGTTTAATGGGGTTTCTACATAATTTTGTACCCAAAAGCGAAGTACAAACAATCCCCAAAGACCATAAATTACGCTGGGAACTGCAGCTAATAACTCGACAAGGTACGACAATGGGACTCGAACCTTTTTTGGGGACATTTCCGCTAGAAAGATTGCGATTCCTATGCTTAAGGGGACACCGATGAGTAGAGCTATACCTGATGTCACTAAAGTTCCAAGAATGTATGGTAACACGCCAAAGGATTCTCTACCTTCAACTGCGTTCCAAGTATTATCAATCAAAAAGTTTAAGCCGAATTGATTAAAAACAAGTGATGATCCAGACCCTAAAACAACAACACTTGCTAGCAATATAGCGAGTGCGGAAGCTGCAATTATCATTACAGCGATTTTGAATACTTTGTCACCTGTTATTTTCCTAGACATAGTTGATCTTAATCACCAGAGGTTCGTTAATTTCAACAAAAGGAGGTGGGAAGATTTGGGCTAAACATTAGTCAGTTTAAGAAACCGGCAATGTGTGTCCATTGAATGTTATTGATCGAATAGATGCTTCGTTGATTGCAACTACGTTTGATGGAAGAGCTGCATACTCGAGGTCTTCTGCTAAAACTTGGCCGTCATGAACAATGTACCATAAATATTGTACGATTGCTGTTGCTTTTTCTTGTGTCATTCCTGGGATAGTGTTTAGCTCTTTGTACTCTAGTATGTATGTAAAAGTAACTATTGGGTAAGCCTCAGTTCCAGCGGTATTAAGTAAGCTAACTGATGTCCACGATTGTTCACCAGTTGGTAGACTTGAAGCACCTGATTCAACAGCGGCTGTTGTTGTAGCTAGTGTTGGAGTGATGAAGTTTCCTGCTGGATTTTGAATTGAAGCAACTGTCATGCTGTTTTGTAATGCATATGCAAGTTCAACATATCCTACAGCATATTGTGTTTGTATAACGTTGGAGGCAACATTTGCGTTTCCACTGGCGCCTACTGCGTTGCTTCCTGGCCATTGGACTGATGTTCCAGATCCAACTTCAGCCTTCCAAGTAGAACTTACGTTAGCCAAATATTTAGTGAACACATTGGTTGTTCCAGAACTGTCTGATCTGTGTATTGTGGTGATTGTGTGATCTGGTAATGTAACTCCTGGATTGAGTGCTGCAATTGCTGGGTCGTTCCAGTTAGTTATTGTTCCAAGATAAATTTTTGCAATCACATCGCCAGTTAATTTTAAGCCGGTGCTTATGCTTGGAAGATTATAAGCGATCGTTACTGCACCTATAGTCTCTGGAATATGCAGAGCTGTACTTGGTAAAGAAGCTGTTTGATTGCTGTTTAAAGGTGCGTCTGAGGCTGCAAAATCAACTGTTTTTGATATAAGTGAGTTTATTCCTGATCCGCTACCAACGCCTTGATAATTAATTTGGACGTTTGATTTTATTGAGGCGTAAGCGGTTACTGTTGCACTAATAAATGGTTGTGGAAAAGTTGCACCTGCACCGTTTAAGTATACCACGGCGGGTTGTGATAGAAATACGTATGCTGCCACTGAGCCTAATATTATCACGATTGCAACTATTGCGATTAGATATTTAGTGTTCATATTTTCTTTCCTCGTTTTTGTATTACTAAAAGACGCCTTTTAGGTTATATATTGAATCTCCATAAACTTTATAGACTATATAGATATACCTAATATAATGAGAACCCTTAAAAAGAGTAACTTGGAGTCCAATTTGACATCTAAAACAGTAGAAAAGGTGAACGAAGAACAGCGTAAACTCCAAGTAACAGGCGGATCCACTTTTATACTATCCTTGCCCAAAGACTGGGCTATCAGAAACGCGTTGAAACGCGGCAGCTCCATGAGGCTTCGTGAAGAAGATGATGGCACGCTTTCTATATCGCCAACTAACTTTGAAAAAAAGGAAAAGCATGATGAAGCTTTCATTAGAACAACCCAAACTGACAATCCTGACGCTATAATGAGAACAGCAATCTCGGCTTACTTGAATGGCTACAACATTTTACATATAAAAGCACAAGGCCAAAAGGTTCTCTCGGGAAAGTTAAGAAATCACCTGAAAAGTTTTGTTAGAAATTATTTGGTTGGAACAGAAATAGTCATTGATACTTCGAGTGAATTGACTTTGCAGGTTTTGCTTAATTATCCTGAACTTACCATTCAGAATGCACTAAGTCGTATGTCAATAATTGCTTCATCGATGCATAAAGATGCTATTGCTTCATTAAAGAAGCTTGATTACGTGAGCGCTAAGGCAGTTATTGAAACAGATCGTGAAGTAAATCGGTTCGGTTTATACATTGTTAGGCTTTTAAAATTAGCTGTTGTAAATCCTAGGATCGTTAAAGAAATTGGTTTAAACAATCAACGAGAATGCTTAGGTTACAGACTTATAGCCAAATCAGTTGAACGTACAGCTGATCACTCAACCAAAATAGCTGAAAATGTTTTAAAATTGCATGACCCAGTTGATGAAGCGCTTTTAGAGAAAATAAGTGCTCTTAGCGATTTGGCTAATAGTATGTTTGAGAACTCGATGGAAGCACTTTTTAGACGTGATTTTAACCTTGCTGAAATTGTGATTGAAAAATTAGGTAATGTTCAAAAATTGGAGAAAGACGCTGTACTTTCAACGCATGGTGCTAATACTGAGGAAGCTGTTAGTTTAAGATTGTTGATTGAAAGTATCCGACGAACGGCTGAGTACGCAAGTGATATTTCGGAAGTTGTTTTAAACTTAAACATAGAGTCTGTATTGAGCTAAAAACTTCTAAAAAGAAAACGGGGCTTAGATTTTCAACTTTGGCACCCGTAAAATAAAGTTTTAACTAGACTTTTATGGTGTAAAGACAGTCTACAAATATGCTAGCGCCATCTACTAAATGAGCTGTTCCGTCTGGACAGTAGACTTTCTCGCCTTTTTTAGCATTTTTAAAGCGCTTAGCACATTCTTTAAATTGAGAGCAGCCATCACAATCTCTTGACAGCATTCTTTTTTCACCTCATCTCTTAAACATAATATTATATGCTTCCTCCTACCTAAATATTTAGTCTTTATAATCTATATAGAAAATATATATCCCCTATTATAGTGGCTTGAAAATGCTATTTCAATCCAGAAACGTTTTTTAAATAAGCCACAAAACATCAAACAGCAAAGAGTTATTGTGCATGTGTGAAAAAAGATTCAAAGCTAAAGGCATCTTCTTAGATTTAGACGGTACCTTGGTAAATTCAAATCAAGCCTATTTTGAAGCAGCCCAAACTGCCTTCACCGCACTTGGGTTAGAGCCTCCAGAAATGAAAGTGGCCTTAGAGATTCCTAAACGGATGGAACAAGGTTTAGGCATTGATGATTTATTCACTGGTGACATAAACCAGTTTAAAAGAGTTTATTTAAAGAGTTTTTATTTGCTAACTCAACAAAAAACAAGGCTTTTGCCAAATGTTTCTGCAACTCTTAAAGCGCTTTCAGAAAACGCGAAACTTGCCTTAATAACCATGCGTTTCGTACCAAATCAAGCAATTGTTAATGAACTCAAGAATCTTGGTATAGGAAACTACTTTAGTCATGTTATGACAGCGTTGGATTCTTGTAAACCTAAGCCTTCCCCTGAAGCATTAATCAAATGTGTCCAAGCCTTAGATGTTGACATTTGTGACTGCCTAATCGCTGGTGATTCAGTTAATGACATACGTGCTGGCAAGGCTGCAGGTGCAAAAACGGTTGCTGTACTATCAGGGCTCTATTATAATGAGGAATTATCTAAAGAAAACCCAGATTTAATTCTGCCAGACATAACTATGTTACCAGATTTTGTTTGTTGATGGACCTGACCATATTTCCATTTTCGTAATATAGCAAAAACCCGCCTAACCCAGTTATATGGCGAACTTTAAATAAAGTTTAATTAAAACCTCCATCTTAGACAGTATTGGAGAGGGCTTAGAGCGGGATCAGTATGAATTTCATAGAAGTTATGCTAGGGGAGAAATTGAAGGATTCAGACCCAGCCTTGGACGTAATGGGTTCTGACCGCAAAGTATTACAGGTTGCCTGTCAAGACTTTACAAACTACCTTAAATTCCACTGGAACTTAATCGGCAAAGAAGCTAACCAATGCGAAGTAGTAGAACGTTTAGAGAAGCTTTTCCATGAGAACGCTGCTGAACTTGACGCATTCTTAACAGTTTGGACTGGCATGTGGCTTAAGAAGTGGAAGGAAAGAGTAAAACTGCTAATTGGCGAACAAAACGCAAACAAATGGAACAAAGTTGCTAAAACCTTAAGCAGCGCTGAACCATATTGGAAGAAAATCGAACGCAAACAAGAACTAACAGAAGTTGTCGTTTCAACATTACTGAAAAATGGTGAAATCTGCGGTACAGAGATTCTTGCGGAAAACCTGTTAAAGATGGAGCTTGGAGAAAAAACAGCTCAGAACTTGAATGACAAGGAACGTGTCTTCTGTATTGTTAACAATGCGTTGCGGAAGGCTCGTGAGATGTCTCAAAGTAAGGGTCCATTGATCTTTGTTAAGGTTGATAAGGGCTATTATAATTCAGAATAAAAAAAGCAATCCCTTATTTTCTTACTTTTTTAAGATTTCTTCAATTTTTTAAAAATTGATATCACGATAATTGTAGCTATGCCTATAACTGCTAAGATTACAATTAATGAAGCATATGTGTTTTCAAGGATATCTAGTGATGGCTCAGTTGCAGTTGGTGAGTTTGAAGGCTTCGAATCTTCATCAGTTGAAGCTGGAGGTGGTGTTTCTGTGGGAATGTCTGTTTCTGATGAACCAAAAGCGTAAAGGTATCCATCCTTTGATCCCACATACAAATTACCATATGCGACTGCTGGAGATGACTCCACCCAGTCTCCTGTGGTAAAACTCCAAACTAACGAACCATCATTTGCATCTAAACAGTAAATATCGCCGCTTGCAACTTTTACATGCATGCCAGTACCAAAGTACACTTTATCATCGGCGACCGCTACAGCAGCTGTAATCCAACTACTGGTTTCAGACTTCCAAAGCATTGTGCCGTCTGAGCCATTTAGGCAATAGAAGTTTAAGTCATTTGCGCCAATGTAGCATTTTCCATTGACTGTTGCTGGCGAAGAAAAAGCGCCATAATTAACATCGTATTTCCACAAAAAGTTACCGTTGGAGGCGTTTAGTGCATAAATGAATTTGCCGTCGGTGCCAAAATAGACTTTGCCATCAGCGATTGCCGGTGAAGAACGAACCCAATTGCCAACCGAATACTTCCAAACAAAAGCGCCGTTACTGGCATCTAAACAATAAAAATATCGGTCATTTGAACCTACATAGAGGTTGCCATCTGTTATTGCTGGCGTTGAGCATACACGGTTGTCTGTTGTGTAATTCCAAACTAAAGTCCCATCTAAAGCCTTTAAGGCATAAATATTGTGGTCATCTGCCCCGAAGTAAACCAGGTCTTCTGCTATAGTAAGTGATGCCTGTATGTTACTGTCTGTTGTATAACTCCAGCTTTTTTCTCCAGTCTTTGCATCAAAACAGTACACGGTACCATCATAAGAATTAACAAAAACATGAACACCGCTAATTGTGGGAGTCGATCTAGAGCTGCCATTTATGAAATAGTCCCAAACAAAACCTCCCTCAAAAGCATCTAAACAATAAAGTTTACCATCGTCAGAGCAAAAGTACACTTTTCCATCTGCAATAGTTGGAGATCCCACTTCGCCATTGGTTTTGAAGGTCCAAAGCGTATGGTTTGTGTTTGGTGCTGTTGAGGTTGAGTATCCACTGTGTAATAGATCGTGTTGAAACATTGGCCATTCATCATTATCTACACTAGCAATGGCACTTGGGATTGCCGTTCCAATTGAAATCATTAGACTAATTATTGCCAATAACGCAACAACCGTTTTGTTATACATAGACATGTCTACTCAGTAGAATGCGTATTAGACTGTGACTTTTAGTTCTACTCAAAGAACAAAACGTTCCAGAATTGGAACAGCAAAAAATTATGAAAAATATGTATTGCTTTTTTTAAAATACCAAAAAATAAATTTTTAAAAGAATTATTGGTTGGTGTTTAAACGACTCTTACGCGTTGAAGAGTCTTTCTTTGCCAAGTATAATGCCTAATTGTTGTGGTTGAACCGTAACCGCAAGCTGCACAACGCTTATGACGTACGTGATATGCTCGTCTTCCGCAGCGCCTGCATTTAATGTGGACAGTTTTGCCCTGGCGCTTGCCCATTGATGGAGTGCCTTTTCCCATGACACTCACCTAGGCGGCGGAGAAATAAGGACTACGTTATCTCCACGTACGATTATTAATCCCAGTTTTCGTTGGTTTTCGACCATTGTGGTATCTTCTGTTTCTTCTAGAACAAGATTTAAGTGTTGATCGAAACCCTTCAGTCTTCCCCGGAGGCTTTTTCCACCTTTTAACCGTACAAGTACGATTTTGCTGAGGTTTTGTTCAAGGATTTCGGTTGTCATTTCGCTCATATTGGAATCCTCAAGTATCTTTATCTCTTCTATACTTTATCTCTCAACATTTAAACCTATCTCAAGGACTACAAGAAACAGGTAATGAATAAGATAAGATTTGAAATGATAAAATTGGGTAAGCTTCATGCTTCTTTCTGGGTTAACCGTGTTCTCTTTCTTCTATAGATAATTAATGCAGTGGTGGTGATGAGCAATCCAATAATAATTATTATGATTATTTCATCGGTATTGCTTGGCACTGGATTCATGTTAGGATTCATGTTAGCAGTGGTATTGTTAATGTTAAAAAATGTAAATTGACCAATTGGAGTTCCGTTATGGTGGTAATTATCAATGGCTACTGCTTTAATTAAAATTTTATGGGTTCCATTTGAAAGGTTAGTCAGAGTCGTATTGCCAGTTATAGTCATAAATTTGCCCGAGCTAAAATCCTCGTCTATGAGGTATTGTGCATTTCTATACTCTTTATTTATCGAGAAAGTTAATGGTACATCTTTGCTTGAGTAGGTTTCGTTCTGGGGAGAAATTATCAACAGAGTAGGAAATTCATAACTTGAATCAACTGTGAAAGTTATTTCAGTTGCCAGAACTTGACCATTAGAATCATATGAATATGCTTTAAGAACGTGGTTTCCTTCAGTTAAATTTTCAATTGTGTCTTTTGCATTTAGAGTTACTCCTATTGTGTTTGAATCAGCGTAGAATTTTGCTCCTTCATTTAGGGTTGTTAGAGTGATATTTTGATTGTTGTCTATGCTGTATAAGATGTACTTAATCTGCGGAATGTAGATGTTGGGTGTTTCAGTTTTTAGTACCCTGACTTCGATTGTTAGAGGGATAGATGTGTTTTTGTAGCAGGTGAGAAAGCTTGGAGACGGCTGTGTAATAGTGATTGCTGGAGTGTCAATATAGGGGTTGGCTATAGATGAATTGAACTGTGTAACTGATAAAGCCATAACAAGGATTAACAAAGCAGCCAATACTTTTTTCATCTAAACCAATTGACGGATTCATTTTAAGAGTTTAAAAGTGTTTCAGTCAAGAAACCTTGACTAAATCCATCCTCAAGGACTACAAGAAAAGACAACTAACTAGTCTCATACATTTTGTGCCTTGGGAATGTTTGATGTTTTCTAACAATTATGCTGATTATCGCAATTGAGGTTAGGGTGAGTAGTGTTAGTAGTATTTGGGTTGGGAACTCTGGGATTGTTGGTGATGGGTAAATTGATGGTGTTGGTGTTGTTTGGTTTTGTTGTATTGTAAAGGTTACGTTTGCGTATGTATCAATATAGTAATATTGTTCAACTAGCCAAGACATTGGATTGTTTTCATCATATTGATTATTATAATAGCTACAGCTATGTACTCGAATTTGAAAAATGTGCTCACCTTCAGATAAGTTTGTTAGTTCCCCATTGTAATTTAAAGGCTGATTGCTGTAATAATCTGGTAAATCTGCAATTTCTACTTCTTGGTTGTTATCTATTTTGTATTTTATAATCATGATGCTTCCGTGAATTGGGTTATAGGAAAACCATGAAGATGGTTTTTTTACTGTTATTGAATAATGAACTGTTGAGGGGTATGTTTGGTTTTGTCTTGGTTCTTGTATTGTTATTGTTGGTTCATTTTTATCTGGTTCACTTGGTAACTGGGGAGCTGCTTTTGTTACTTGATGGACTTCTAAGTAGAAAAATATCAGTAGTGTTATTACCATTAATACTGCTACTTTTTTCATCTTTATCATTTGTGAATCATTTTATTGTTTTTAAAAGTGTTTCAGTCAAGAAACCTTGACTAATTCTATTGAAGTGCTTGAAGAATGACAATTGTCCGCCCCATACATAAGCGCGTCAAGAATGTTTGACTATAGAAAACAATTAATTGGTAAGTGACGTTTTTGCAGCTAGACAAAAGTTATGCGTTGATTAGTTACTTGAAACTTTCTTCATTGATAGTCTCTTTTTAACCAATATACTGCTTAGTAAGGCACTTGAAATAACAACTATTACCATTATGGTTGTAACCGAGAGAAATATTGGTTTGTCATCTGTTGGTAGGTTGTTTTCTATTTCTGTTGTGTTTTCGTTGATGCTTACATTGAAACGGGTCCCTTGAGCTACTGAAATTCCATGATGGTATTCATCATGACAGTCGGCGATAACTATGATTTTGTGTATGCCGTCTGTTAGGTTAGTTAGGGTAATGTTTCCGTTAATGGGAATGTAGTGTGCACTGGAGTTTAAGTGGTAATCAAGAATGTATCTAGCATTATTGTACTCTTTGTTTGTTAAAAATATCAATTGCACTTGGCTTTTTGTATAGTTTATGTTTTTGGGAGAAATAAGAGTTAACTCTGGATCTTTATAGAATGAATCAACAATGAATTCTCTCTTATCTAACAATGTTTTTCCTTGGGCATCATATGAGTAAGCACTTAATGTGTGGTTGCCTTCAGATAGATTGTATAGTGTAGTGTTGGCGGTGAAAGAGACTTGTGTTTGCCAGGGGTATTCTTTAGCCCAATGCTCTCCTTTTGTAATATTAGTTAAGGTAGTATTGTCTCCATCATCTAGACTGTAGAAAATTTGTGGAGTAAAATCTTCTGAGGTGCTAGCTGCCAATAATATTCCAACCTTTATTGTAATAGAAGCATTTGGGTAGCATCTATCCCATGATGGGTAAGGAGATAAAATGCTAAAAGATGGCACTGGAGTATAAGGATTAGCTGCAGATGGATTCAACTGCATAGCTGAAAAAGCTATAACAAGTATTAACAAAGCAACCAATATCTTTTTAATCAAATTGTTTACCTGATAGTCTCCATTTATTTCTAAAAACAATAATCATGCAAGAAGTTAATGCTATAATTATTAGTAATATAAATAAAGAGTATTCTGGGACAGTTGGTGTTGGGCTTGGATTGGTTGACGTTGCAGGCATAGTTATTTGAGCATTAATTTGAATGTCTGGTTTTCTTATTAAGGGGTAATTGTCTGTAACGTTATCGTAAACTTGGTAGGGTATGTTTCCTATACCCGAATTACCTATCTCAACTGCGTTAGGATATTTGGTTAAGTAGTCGTCCCAATAGTTACCCATGGATTCATTATCAAAAGAGTTTGAACCTACTACTTCCCAGTTAGTACCAAAATTTTTTGAGTTATTAATGAAAATATTACCGTAAAAGAGGTTGTTGTTTACTTCTCTATGGGTTCCACCCATAGCTAATCCATAACCATCATGGCCGTCTCCTACATTGTTAGCGATAATATTCCCGTAGAATACATTGTTATTCCCTAAACCCAAAAGTATTCCCCATAATTTAGCTCCTTCAATTCTGTTGAACGTGAAAAGGTTATGTGACCCTCCTTTGTTTTCTGGATAAGCAAATGCTAAAGCACAAGTAAGATCTGTAACTATCGTATTATTACTAAAAGTGTTGTAATCAGCTCCAATCAAGCTTATTAGTCCACCACCTTGTTCTTTAGTAAATTTGTTGCTTGTGGCAATGTTATTATTTGCTTCAACTAATGTTAAAGATCCCGCATTATTGTCTGTTATTTTATTATACGCACCAGAGATTAGAATTCCTATTAGGGAATTATAGGAAATTGTCTGGTTATCTCCATTAATGTCTATTGAGTTTATTTTGTTGTTTATGATTTCATTGTTGTTTCCGTTTATTTTCAGATTGATAGGCATCTCTTTAGTGCCAATTATGTTATTAGTCACTTGGATTTTATGCCCCTTAGCAGAAATTGATCCAGTCATGTCTATTCCGGTAGTTTCATTTCCTGTAAAGCTGGGTTTTTGGTTTTTTATTATAAAACCTGAAAGTAACACGTTGTCAGCTTGGATATTTATTGAATCATTGAAGACCATTGTTGTATAAATGCCAAAAGGAAATTGTACTATATACATTGGTGGTTGAAAAATCAGTATTGATTTGTATGGTGTTTCGCTTATAATGGTTAGTTGTTTATTGATTTCTAGTTTTTCTTCGTAGAAGGTTCCGCTTCTTACTATTATGGTGTCACCTGTAGCTGCGTTTTCTATAGCGGATGATATATTCGAATAATCATCTGGGATAAAAATCGTTCTAGATTCTGCCTTTAGTTGTTGAGATGTTGAGGCTATTGTTATGCTTAGAAGGAGAAGTATTATCGTTAGAGCTAGAGTCTTCTTTATCTTAACCAAATTGCTTACCCGCTTTTTTCAAATTATTTCTCAAAATAAAAGTCAAACAGAGAGTTAATGCCATAATTATTGGTAGTATAATCAAAGAGTATTCTGGAGTAGTTGGTGTTTGAATCGGTAAAATGCTGATGCTTTGAGCCATAAGGGGATAATTGTCTATATTGTATTGGTCAAAGATGTAATATGGTTTATCTGAAATTCCATCGTTATTATTATCAATGCATGAAATAGAGTTCCAATAGTTGCCTGTTTTATTATAATCCCAAAAGTTAGGATAATAGCTATCGTTTTCTTTAATGAAAGTGCCATTGCTTAGGTAATATGTTTTTGAACCAAACAGGAAATTTACGTTTTTCGTGTAGTTTAAGAAGTTGTTTCCGTAAATCAAGTTATTTACTGGTTGGTTAAGGTGGTCAACTTGATGTTTGGGATTTATCTGGGGTCCTATAATAACAAAGGCTAAACTTGTTTTTTCAATGGTGTTGTTGAAAAAGGTGTTATTATTACTCCATGCTAAACAAATTGAGTTTTCATCATTATGCAGGCTGGTACTAGATACTGTACAATTGTATGTATCTGTCAGGTCAACTCCATAGGAGCAATTTGTTACCTCTGAATTTGATATAGTGACCATACTACAATTGTTTAAATAAATTCCATAATGGTTATTGTCCGCTTCAACGTAGTCTACAAAACAATTGTTTGAATCTTGAAGTAAAATGGCCGTCCAGAATTTTTGGACAACAATATTTTTGATTACCACATTATTGACTTTGTTAAGCGAGATTCCATTCGAATTAGTCGTTATGTTGCTATTGATCATTAATCCTTTACCATCTAAAACTATATCGCTACATTGCACCCTTATACAATGTTTTCCAACAATGTCTTGGGTAAGATAGTAAGTGTTACCATCTTTTTCAATATATTCTGTAGAAGGATTAATGCTTCCATCACATTCAATAATTATTTCTGGCAATTTAGTCATGAAACTCGTAGGATTAGCCTCGACTCCTGAAGACATAATTATTTCCAAAAGCAGTATAGCTGTCACTAATGCCAAGACTTTTTTCATCTTAACCAAGTTGGATACAAATTATTGGTCTTAAAAGGGTTTCAGTCAAGAAACCTTGACTAAACCCATTCTAAAGGACTGCAAAAAAAGACAACTAACCTCCCTCATACGAGCTATCTGTTCTGATGTTTATGAATTGTTGAATAGTTGCATTCAAGTTTATGTCATTTTGGTTATGCATAAAAAACTCAGTCTGGTACTGAAGAAATATGCCTGTTTTGGTATCGTAGCAGATTTCTTTGGTTTCATTTACAGGGTACAAAAGGTTATCAAACAAGCCAGGTCCCCACTTAAATATTGTCTGTCCTTGGTTAGTGCTGGAATATACGTTTACTTCTCTATGAATGTCTTTGAATTCTCTTGTTTGAGTATAATTGATGTTGGTCGCATTTGTTTGAATTAGGTTTATGCTTTTATCTAGTAAGGTAGATCCCAGAAAATTTGTTGCTGGATTATTTTCTCCGGTCTTGATATTTACACTAATATCCTCTATTGTTTCTGTATTATTTTGGAATTTGATGGTGCTTTGAGCATTAACTATTTGGGTTGAAATATTAATTATTTTTAAAGTTATTACGGAGTTATTGTTAGTGAAGAAGTAAGCGTTTGATGGTGGAGTTATTATTGGGTCATTTGATTCCCAAAGGTAAATGCGATCATAAGTGAAAGTATCTCCATTGGATAGTAATCCATTATTTTGATTATTTAGCAAATAATAGAATAGGGTTGTTATTAGCACCAACGAGATGATTAAGACAACAGCTATTTTACCCTTCATAATTATGTTCTCTCTAATGTTTCTATTAACTCTCCCATAGGAACGGGCTGTTCTTTCTAGAGAACAGCAATTACGGGTTAACTTTGCTAATTACTTTTTTTCTAGAAAGTAATATACTTATAATTTTTTTTGTTTTTCACTCGATTCAAGAAAGACTAAAACTATAGCAGAATGTGATTAGCCTCAATATCTTCCTAGAAAGACAACAAATACCTATCATACATTTAGTGCCTTGGGAATGTTTGACGTTTTCTTCATAACTATACTAATTAATGCAATTGCTATCAGGGCTATGAGTATTAGAAGTGTTTGGCTGGGAAACTCTGGAACAGTAGGTGTTGGAGTAATATGAGTATTTGTGGTAAATGTAACATTGGCTTGTATGTTTTCTTTTATATTACCAAATGTTGTTTGCCCTTGAATAAACACAGTATGTATACCATCAGGCAAATCAGTTATAACAGCACTTCCAACCCTAAAATAACCTGGACCATAGCTACTAGGCATAGGTGTTAAAGTCATCGGCGTGAAGGTTTTTCCATCTAAACTATAGTTGAGCCAATCTAATGTTTCGATAGAATCATAGGTATAACTAAAAAATTGAATAGTCACTACAAGCGGAACGTCGAAGTAGCTATACGTTGTATTCAAAGGAGTTAAAAATGTTACTTTAGGAGGCTGATAAGTAATTGGATTAGCTTCAACCTTCTCAATACACGTCAGTCCAGTTAATAGTAGAACACCAATAAACAAGGTTGTTGTTAGAGTAAAGAAAACTTTCTTGTCCATAATATCAAATATTCTTAGCCAGAATAAAAAGAAATATGCTTTTTAAACTGTCATTAAAGACTTTTAAAAAAAAGCAAATTATAAACAATTTGTAGTCAAGAAACCTTGACCAACCCTGTCAATGACTTCTAAGAAAGACAACTAACAGTACTCATACATTTAGTGCCTTGGGAATGTTTGATGTTTTCTAACAATTATGCTGATTATCGCAATTGAGGTTAGGATGAATAGTGTTAGAAGTATTTGGGTTGGATACTCTGGAACTGTGGGTGTAGGACTAATAGAGAATGTGGGAGTTGGGGAAGGTGTTGTTGATGGTTGTATCACTGGCGATGACTGAACGGTAACTATTATTCCCATTGGCTGAAATGATTGATATTCGCTATCTCCATTTAAATCAGAGATATTCACAGAAATACCGAATCTTCCAAGGGTAGACTCAACGAATCTAAACATTGAGGAATTGGAATTCGGAACAGGAACTGTAATCCAGTCCTCAGCAGGTTTAGCTGGGTCTAAGAAGGTAGTATACCATTGGAAAGTGTATGGGGGTGTTCCACCACTGCCGTGTACTATGAATTCGGTTGTTTGGTTTACCTCAATTGTTCTCCACCATGGTTGATCCACCATTGCCTCTATGCTTGCCTCTGCTATTTGGCACTCTGCAAACTGCAAAGTTGAGAGAGCAACAACAATTATTCCAAACAATAGAATCTTTTTCTTCAATATTTTCACTATACCCTAAAACTTTGAAAGGGCATATTTAGTTCTACTCATGGAACACCTCTTTTCCCCTTACAGTCCTCTTTGGGCTGTTAAATAGCATTGAATAAGATATGAAATGGCACTGCTTTGATTAGGCAGCTAAGCGTGCGGCGATTATCAGTTAGCTTTGTCTGTCTTTCCTGTTTTGTGCTTTAGTGCGAATACTGAAATGGATATTACAGAAGCTGCTAATAGACCACCAACTGGTAAAGCATACGGGTCTAGGGCGTTTTCTCCTCCACTCTCTTCATCAGAGGTAGATGGTTCCTGCTCTTCCATGGGCTGAGGATTCTGAAGAAGGGTATTTGTATCATACATGGGTCCATTTTCGTAGAAGCCTTTTCCGACGTCAGTGCAAGAACGGATTTCACCCGTATCGCCCCACACAAAAAGATCTAATCCAATTGAGCCGCTAGTCCTATTATTGAAGTAGAAATAAATATGCAACTGTGGGTAAATCGTGAGTGGATCTCTGGAAGTTTTGCTGGGAAAAGAGTAGTCATCAAACCTGAAGGGTGTCATCATTAAGGATACACTGTATTGTGTATCTACCAACTCTGAGATATTTACATAGCCTGTCCCTGGCTCTGCATAAGTTCTGCGTAATTCACCATTTTGCGCAGCCGCTAAGACTCCTCTAACGGCGTTTTCAAAGGAAATCGTGTTGAGTCCACTTACATTGTAGAGTCCCCAACTGTCTTGAAATGACTCAAACAAGTTGTTGTGAAACGCAATAGATACCCTCTTGTGCTCTATTTCAACGTCCTCTAAGGTGTATATCCACTCTAAAAGTGATTTTTCACCATTCTGTGAATAATGAAAGGTAAGGTTTCCCTTAGTAAACTCTGAATTATTAAAGCAGTTATTGCTGGTTAGACTATCCAACATGGGTAGAATATACGGAGAATCTTGACCATATTTCTCTTGACAGTATTCTTGATATCGGTATAGTATTCCTCTGGCTCGCTCTTCTATGGAGGTTGGTTGTGGCTTGGAATAAACATAGTCTTCCTCACCGTAATAATAGAGGTTCAACGAGTTCATGTGCCCATTAACGAATATGCCCATTGTACCAAAACGAGTTCCTTCATATCCAAAATCGGGACCTAAAGTTTCTTCTTTTGCTAAGCCACCGTAACGGTCAACAATAAAAGGTAGTTTACTCGGCGTAGGCAATGTAGAAACATATTCCGAGAGTTGCTTGTAGAATTCGAGAGGGCTTAAACCTTCAAAACCCGGCGGAACATTCTCCGGCGGTACAACGCCATATTTTGTCAGGTCAAGTTGAACAACGTCTGATAGAAAATCGAATAGCTTGGCGTAAGCTGGAGATTCACTGCGCAGAAACTTGTATAGTTCCTCATTTTCACTGGTTTCTAATAAGCATACGTAGGACACATTCAAGAGTAACAAAACAAGAACTAGACCAGCAAAAAGAACAAATCTTTTATCGCCCATTGAAAGCACCAAATTTTTGCAGGTTGATGCTGTTGATAAACTTTTCAGTCAAGAAACCTTGACTAACACTCCAAAGTTACTTTGATGAAAAGAGTTGACTAACTATTATCATGCACTCGATTGGTGAATATGTTATCAGTATTTTCATTTGCGTTTAAATTTAGTAAACTTGGTTTACCCGAAGAATTCAGTGAGCCATCTATTTATGAAGTAACCTATAATGCAGCAAACAGCTAAAATCCCTAGCAATGCAGCTACTTCCCCATAAGCATCCAAACGACCTATAGTACTAGGGTAAAGTATGCTTGATCAAACCAAATATTACAGCAAACCAAACCAAGACGCCAAACACAAATGTTCTAACATTAAAATTAAGCGACCTCTTCTTCTCTTTCCAGTATGAAAAGACAACAACGACAATTAAAACCCCTGTAACACCAAGGATAACAGACCAAAAACGGTAGATGTCTACTCGGTCACTTTCAGACAAAGAAGGATTAGCATTAACTAAAGGAGTAGCTGCAATCAAACAAAAAAGCACTGAAACTAGTACTGCCACCAATGCCTTCTTCAATTCAATCTATTTGAATTCAATCTAATTCCCTTAAAAGCGTTTTAGTCAAGAAACCTTGACTAAGCATATCTCAAGGACTCTGGGAAGTGTTTTGAATTATCTGTAACACTGCTAATTTCAAATAATAGAACTTGATAACTACTTTTTTTTTAAAGCTTTAAATTTTAAGCCTTTCTATAAATAAAAGTGGTTAAACTTCAATGAACAATAAGTTACTATTTGCTATCCTGATTCTTATTTTCCTTTTATCAATAAACGCAGGCTTAAATGTCCTGTGTCAAAACCAATCCTCAACTGCTATAGGCGTAAAAAAAGGCTACTGGATAGAATACACAGTAAGTGGAACAGGAAATCTTCCAGAAGGACACGACATTGTATGGGCAAAAATGGAAATCATCGAAGTAGGAGAAAACAAGTTTTGGGCAAACGTTATCTCAATTGCCAGAAATGGTTCAATATACACTGCAGTTAGAGATTTTGACTTTGCCAAAGGCGACGTTGAGGCCTGGATCATTATTCCTGCAAACCTTAGTCCAGGAGAAACCTTTTATGACCAGTTTTCAAACACTTCAATAACAATACAGGGTGAAGAAACAAAAACAATAGCAAGCGCTACCCGAACAGTCACTTACGCTAATAACACTGAGCGGTATAAATTCTGGGATAAAGCAACTGGCATGTACATCCAAACTATCGATATTCTTCCTGATTACCAAATCAGTGCAAATATTACTGCAACAAACATTTGGACTCCTCAAATTTTAGGAATGGATGAAAACGTTTTCTATATTATAATCGCTGTTGTAATTACTGCTGTCGTTACTGCAATTGTCACTGTGCTTGTTATCATGACCTTTAAAAAGAAAAGATAAATACAAATTTGAAAATGCCGCAGAGAAATTTTGTTGGTTATTTCTTGTACAAGAAAAGGTTCTTATTTTGTTCAATTATATAATACTCAAAAGAGGCTAACTTTAATGGTTACTAACGCTGAAACTTCTAAGGGGTCTATGGAATACGAGAAATTCAGAAAACCCATACAAGATATAATAAATTTTACTAATACAATTGATGAAGTGTACCGCGAAAAATGTTTTGAAGTATTATTAAATCACTATATATCGAATAGTGCAGGTATAAGAAATTCTTCTTTAATGTTGGAGTATACAAATATGGCATCTGAAACCCAGAAGAATTTGCCTGCAGATCTCAGAACTTTCTTGCAAGAAAACACGATACCCGAAGAAACGGTAAACAAGTTATTTTTGATGGAAAAAGGCGAAGCACGACCAATCTACACTATTACCGAAAAAAGGAAGGCTATTGCACAAATTCAGATAGCATTGCTTGCAGCATTTGAAAATGCGTTGACATCTCCCAATGGTGTCTTTGAGTTTCCAATAAATACTGTTAGACAAAGATGTATAGACTATAATGTTTATGACGGAACTGATTTTATGTTTAACTTCAAGAATCGCGCAGGATTATTCACTAATCTAGATCATGATATCGTTAGGTTGACTCCGATGGGCAAGACAGAACTAGCCAACATAATTAACACTTTTTCAAAACAATGAGTAAAGATGATTTGAGTATTTGAAATGTGTTGTTTTTCTTGTGTGTTAGTTTTTCTTTAGCCAAAGCCTTTTAAGCGACGTGTATATTTACTCTTAAGATACTATATATTTGAAGTTAAGAGGGAAGTGAAAAAAATGGATCGAACATATATCCTGCCCTGCCAGAAAAACAGTTTCAGCAGTTGCGAAGGATGCCCAGAAGCTATTTGCGCCAAGAAACACTACGCAATACTTGAACTTGAGCCAATTCACGCTTAATTTCAATAAAGAATGATTGGTTAGGCATATAATCAATCATTGACTATATAATCCCGATCAAGCTGGTTTACTTCTATCTTAATTAGCTAACTCTTTGTTTGAATTAAGCAAGAAAAATCAAAAATGCCGAGTTATTGTGGATTTTAGACACGCTTGAACTTATAAGCATGTCATGCACTACCTTTTGGAGATGAGGATAGTGCAAACCCGAGAATGGCTTCAGTAATTGATTACATAATTATTCTTATAACCGCTTTCGGGTTCAACATGATACCCTTCGCTGGGCCCTCTAACCTGTTTATAGCCTCAACAGCAGCAATAGGCTTAACCAACTGTGACACAACAACATTAATCATAGTTGGCATCCTAGTAGCCATTGGCGCAACATTAGCCAAGGGCGTACATTATCTAGTCACATTCTTCATCGGCAAACGCCTTAACGAAAAAAGACGACAACGCCTTGATGCAGACGCCGCAAAAATTAGAAAATGGGCTTTTCCACTACTATACATCGCAGCTGCATCCCCTATTCCTGATGAACCCATAATAATTCCGCTTGGATTAATGAAATATAGTCCAGCAAAATTCGCGCTAGCATACTTCCTTGGCAAAATCACAATAACCATAGCAGGAGCCTTCTTAGGAAATATAGCTGGTGATCTACTCTCCCACTGGATAAGTCAAGAATTAATGATTACTATCTCAATAGTCCTAACAATAGTTGCCACCATTATTTTATTCAAGGTTGATTTAGGCAAATTTACTGATAAGATATTAAAAAGAAAACAGCTCCAACAATCAACTGAAGACAGTCAAGCAAAAATTAATTAGACGAGACACGAACGCTTAAGGCAGACTAAGTATGCCTACAAAACAACGCAGATACTCTTTAAAAACTAAAGAAGCAAAACAGGTGTTGACTGACGCCTCAAGCAGACTTAAAATTGATTTTGAAGCAATGTTTGGCTCCAAAGCAAATGTAGAAGTGGTAGAGTCAGAAGTTGGGTTAATCTATCTTATAGGCGGAAAACCCGTGCTCTTCAATGCTAAGAGTGTTTTGCCTATTCTCACCTTCAACGAATTTGTTACTTTAGCACCAAAAATTGTTGTAGATATGGGCGCCATACCTTATGTATGTAAAGGCGCAGATGTAATGGCTCCTGGAATTCGGCGAATAGACGGCGAATTCATAATGGGCGACTTGGTGGTTGTTGTTGATGAGAAGCATGGAAAAGCTTTAGCTTTAGGCGAAAGTCTCTATGATTCACAGACTGCAAGGAACACCAAAAAGGGTCCAGTTGTTAAGACACTTCACTATGTTAGCGACAAAATCTGGGCTTACGCTAAAACCATTGCCGAGTAGCCTTCACTTTTTTCGGTAGCACTCCATGCAAATAGCAACAATTTTAAGATTTTCCAGACGTTGCTGCATTCCCATTAAACCCTTAGCAAGCACTGTGATGTACCCTACTAGCTTTCCACATTTCTGACACCTTACTGGTTGGGTGCTCATGATTTATCAAAATAGAAAGAAGTGGTTTGATATTTTACTTTTTATTATACTGGTTTTGATAGGATTTCTTCTCTTCTAAACATCTTGACTCCAACATAAAATACTGCGATGTCTACAAGTACAAGTGCCCCTATCAGCAAGGCAAGTACTAATGGTCCAAGAACCATCACGCCTGAAATCTGAGCGAACACTAAACCAAGTATGGGCAATAGTAATATTACGCTGATTTGTTGAGCTTCTTTGAATCCTTTTACTTTGGCAGATATTATAACGGTTAAGCCTATACTGCACAGGGCTAAGGTTGGCGAGACACCGAAAATCATGATTAAAAAGTTAACGTTCGGCAGCAACAACATGCCATTAAACATTCCAATTGTTAGGATATCTACTATGACTGTGTAAACGGCAAAGGATATCCATGTAATTATCATTGCAGGAATAAAGCTAACTAGGATTTTGCCCATTAGTAACTCGCTGTCAGAAATCGGTGTAGCTAAAAGAGCTTCAATTGTTTTCCGTTCTCTCTCACCTGCGAAACTGTCTGACCCCATTACACTTGACGCCATTACTGGAATTATAAGAAAGAAAGGCGCAAAGAAGTACACCACCATAATGTAGATTAGAATTTGCATTGGAGTCATTTGTGCAATTAATGCTTGAACATCTAAAGGAAGGTTAGGTATTAACGACTGAAAATCCCCTGTTGAAACATCTTGCGTTGGGGTACTTGAAATAAATACGATCATGAATGGAAAAACTACAGCAAATATCAGCGGCAAAATAATTATTGGTAAAAGCACTTGCCAATTACGTTTAATTTCCATCCAGTCCTTTTTAAAAACTAACCAAGCTTTATGCATGTTCATAGTCTATGCGCCTCCCTTTATCAACTTAAGATAAGCTTCTTCTAGCGAAGGACGGAACACATTAACCGAAAGAATTTGCCCTTCAGCTTCTACAATTAGACGTACAAGCTCAGGCGTAGCCAACCGTACATCATCAACACTTACTTTAAGAACAGATTCCTTCTTGTCTACTTCCACATTTTTCGCCAAGTGACTCTTCTCGGCAGAAGCCACTATTTTTGGCGTAATGTGTGTCAAGCTGATTTGTATTATCTGTTGAATATTTGTTTTCTGACGAAGCTCATCCGGGCTGCCCATAATTATGCATTTACCTTTGTTCATTATCATTACTCGACTGCATAATTTTTCAGCATCCTCCAAATGATGAGTACTTAGAAGTATGGTTCGTTTCTCATGCTGACTAAGCTGTACTATCAAGTCACGAATTTCTTTAGCTGACTCAGGATCCAATCCTGCAGTTGGCTCATCCAAAAACAGAACTGGTGGCCTATGTACCGTGGCACGTACAATAGCTAACTTTTGCTTCATGCCCTTGCTAAAGGTAGCAACTTTATCGTCTCTGCGATCCCATAAGTTGAAAAATTCCAAAAGCTCCTGAATTCTACGATGCCTATCCTCAGCATCATCTA
Source organism: uncultured Candidatus Bathyarchaeia archaeon (assembly GCA_964640475.1). Lineage (GTDB taxonomy): Archaea > Thermoproteota > Bathyarchaeia > Bathyarchaeales > Bathycorpusculaceae > Bathycorpusculum. The sequence goes on along the minus strand of CAZXGX010000001.1, from coordinate 21,786 downwards.
ATCCGTAAGCTTGAGCGAAGAATTCCATGTTTTCATTAGCAGTTAATCTCTCATAAAGACTGGGATTCTCAGTTAGTATGCCTACTGATTGCCGTACTTCAAGGGAGTCACGATGGATATCGTATCCTGCAATTGTGGCTGAGCCTTTTGTGGGGGCAATTAGACATGCTAACATACGGATGGTGGTAGTTTTACCTGCCCCGTTTGGTCCAAGCATACCGAAGACTTCACCTTTTTCAACTTGTAGGTTCAAGTTATCTACGGCTGTTAGATTGCCAAATGTGCGAGTGAGATTTTGAGTTTCAATCATATGCTTGCGCCACAATTTTCCTTTTCTTTAGTTTGGATAAGAAGAAATAAGTATTTAAGCTAGATGAAACCGTTTTCACCTTATGAAAGTAGTGAAATTACTTGACCAAGAAGGTTCCAATCTTGTTTCAGACCCTTTCAACCAAGCCATCCTAAAAGAACTCGTATACAAAGAGCAATCAATTTCAGATCTTGCAAAAACTCTAAATCTGCCAACCCTAAAGCTTTGGCGGCGCATGCAAAAACTTCTAAAAGCTAACATGGTTGAACTCTCAAGAACAGAGAAGACCGGTAACATTGAAAAAAAGCTCTATCGAACCACCGCAACATGGTTTACCCCCAAACAATACTTCGATTTCCAACCAAAAGACGCTAACCTGAAGGCAGCCTTTGAGATTTACTCTGATATCCAAAAGCATTTAATGTTTGAAGCTTCAGCCTTCGGTGAAATCCCCAAAGACGCTGATCCTGTTGATTACGCCATATTCGTGAACATGTATGCTTTCGCTCAGGTTTGCGCAAAACCGGCAATACAAGCAAAAATAATAGAACTTCAACAGCGCCTCATAAAGTTCAAAGAACAAGGTAGTCTCATGAATAAATAAGGTATTTTCAATCGCGCTTGTATAGAGCCTGCTTGTTTTAGTTAGATAAGTTTTTATTCGCGTTTGAATTTTAAATTCGACCGTTAATGTAAAGGAAGAAAAACGAATGACCTTTCAAAAGGGAGATTTCATACTAATCAATTATACCGGTAAAGTTAAAGAAACAAACGAAGTTTTCGACACAACAGTTGAAGAAGTAGCAAAAAAAGAGCATCTTCACAAAGAAGGCGAAATTTATGAGCCTAAACTCGTTGTTGTCGGCGAAGGCTGGGTTCTAAAAGCATTAGACGAAGCCCTATTAGGCATGGAACCAGAAAAGCATTCAACAGTTGAGATTCCAGCAGACAAAGCCTTCGGCCCAAGAGATCCAGAAAAAATCAAAAGAGTTCCACTAAGGCAGCTCCTAGCAAAAGAAATTAATCCAGTTATCGGCGCACGCATTGAATATCAAGGTAAAATGGCGAGCGTACGCTCAATAGGCGCAGGCAGAGTACTTTTAGACTTCAATCCACCATTAGCAGGAAAAACACTAATCTACGATGCAACAGTCAACAAAAAACTAGATAAAACCGAGGAAAAAGTCGGCGCAATCATCCACAGACGTGTTCCAGTAGTTGAAGAAGACAAGTTCAAACTAACCCTGAAAGACAAAAACTTAACAGTTGACATGCCAGAAGACACATTCTACGTTGAAGGCATACAAATCGCCAAACGCGGAATCGCAATGGACATACAGAAATTCCTCCCAGACCTTGAAGAAACAAGATTCGTTGAAACATTCAAAGCAGAACCAAAACCAGCAATCCCAACACCAGCCCCAACACCAGCAGCATCAGCTGAACCAGAAGAAAAAGCTACGCAATAAACAAGCGTAACTAACCCTTCTTTAAACTTAACTTTTTAATTATTTTCTTAGTTTTAGACGTTTCCACGCTTAAATTAACCATAACTTTTCTTATATTAAATTGGTTAATTAGCATTAGAGCCTCTACAAACCTTTTATTGCCTAAAAATCAGTGATAAGAAGGGTTCAATTTGCATGAAGTATAAAATGTTAATTCCACTTGAGAAAAACATTGAGCATTATGCAGGTAAAGATGCAAGTACAAAAGTGATGCAGGGAAGCGAGGATATCACTGAGAAAACTGAAAAAAAGAAAATGGCACTTTGGACAAAAACAGCCATAGACCGCTTAGATGCCGCAGTGGATGAAAAAACACGAATCCAAATCATGAACAATTGTGGTTCAAACTGTGCCGAAATAAACAAACGCGTAATCCAAAAAGCCATTGAACGACGCAAAAAATTCAAAACACTCAAAGAATTCTTAGAAGCAGAACAGCAGAAACCTCAAAAAGGCACAAAAATCATACTAGACGGCAACCAACTTTTTCATATTTACACTCCTCAAGAGTTTACTCATCCAATGCGTTGCTACTGTGGGTTAATCCGAGCTTTGCCAAAAGACGTTAACATGTCAAAAACCTACTGTCACTGCTCAGAAGGTTTCATTAAAAAATATTGGGAAAGCATAACTGGAAAACCAGTAAACGTGACATTACTGGAAAGCACTATTTCTGGAGCTTCTCAATGCAAATTCGGTATCCAATTATAATTTTTTAGTTCATTTTTTCTATTTTATAAACCACGCTTTGCTTTAGAAAAAATAAAAGAATTAATTTTACGAATTTCTATAGTAATAATGTACTTGACACTTTTTCCTTAAACTTTACAGAAAGATCATTCCAGTGGGAGGTGAAAAAGGAACATGGACCATACTCTGGTACATTTTGAAATCCCAGCTAACGATGTAGAAAAACTCAAAAAATTCTATGAAGAAGTCTTCAACTGGAAAATAATTCAATACCCTGGCCCCATCGATTACTGGGTAATACAAACCGTTCCAATAAACTCAGAAGGTACGCTTCAGAGACCAGGCGTAAATGGTGGAATGTACAAAAAACCAACCCCTGAAATTAAACCATTAAACTATTTTTCTGTAGAATCCATTACTGATTATCTAGAAAAAATTCAAAAACTTGGTGGAAAAGTGCTCTCTCCCAAACAAGAAGTCCCCGACATCGGTTGGGTAGCAGCTGCAATTGACCCTGAAGGCAACCAATTTGCACTTCTTGAATTAATACAAAAAAAGCTTTAATTGCCTATTATCCCAGTTGCTTTAGCCACAGTTTCGCAAGCCTCATAATTAAGCTTCAGTTTATGTAGAATTGTATATCTTTCAGGCCTAATTGTTGAAGCTAAATGGAGCGCTTTAACAATATCCTCATCTTTAACACCCAACTCTTTTGCGGTTATTGGTGCACCAATCTGTTTGAGTGTGCCCTTAATCTTCTGCCAGTTTGACCCATAAAGGAAAGAAGTCAAAATTGAACCTAAACCACATTGTTCACCATGCATGGCATGATTATGATTAATATTATCTAAAGCGTGGCTAAACATGTGTTCTGAACCACTGCATGGTCTACTACTTCCCGCAATGCTCATTGCTACACCACAGCTAATTAAAGCCTCTAACAAAACCCGCAACCCACCATCATTCATAGGTTTAATTAGCTCTGCGTTTTGAGCAATCAGTTTAGTGCTCATGAGCGCCAAACTTGCTGCATATTCACCATAATACTCCCTTTTTTCTAAATGAGCAAGCTTCCAATCCTTTACAGCTGTAAACTTTGCTATGACGTCTCCGCAACCACTTATAACTGAACGCCACGGTGCTAGTGAAATAACGTCTGTATCAGCAATTATCGCTAAAGGTGCCTGCGCTAGTATAGAGTAGGGTTTATCTGAGCCTTTTATTGATGCAAGTGGACTTGCGATGCCATCATGAGATACCGTTGTAGGGATGCTGATAAAAGGTATGTTCTGGTTGCTTGAACTAACCTTGGTGGCATCAATTATTGTTCCTCCACCGACACCGAAAAGAGCTTGCGGTTTTAAAATTTTAATTTGCTCTTCAATTAAGGCAACATCTTTCATGGTTATCGTTTCAACAAGTAGTGCGTTAACGTCCATGCCTGCTTCTTCAAGATAATCATAGACACGTTTGCCGGCGACTTCATAGCTTCTGTCACCTGATATGATGAGGGCTCCGCCTTTAAGATTAAGACGGTTCACTACTTCATTTACTCTGGTTAATACTCCTTTACCGACTATAACTTCTCTTGGCAATTGCATGTAATGATAAGGTAGAGTCAAGCTTGTTCACGTTTCAAGGCTAAGCAGTATAAAATCGGGGTATTACTGTTTAAACCTTATTGAAATTAAACCCTGTCAATATTAAAAGCACGGATCAAGTTCTCAAAATTTTCAGTCAAATGAGACTCTCAGCCTGATGAAATCCCTAAAAAACGTTATAGAAGACGTTTTTTATGAATAATAAAAGCCATCTTTACTCTCAGAAGAAAGAGAAGAAGATGCGGGAGCTGACTCTCTAAAGCGCAATATTAATTAATCTCACAATAAGAATACATCATGCTACTTCCTAGTGGATGTAATTCATCCTGTAGATCAATTTTAGGGAGAACATAAATCATGTCACAAAACGATGCAGCTAGCCAACTAGTCCTTAAGGGAACAACAACAATCGGTGTCGTCTGTAAAGACGGCGTTATCTTAGCCTCCGATACCAGAGTAACAATGGGTTATTATGTTGCCCACAAATTCGGAAAAAAAGTCTACCAAATTGATGACCATTTGGGCATGACAATTGCAGGAACAGTTGCAGATGCTCAAAAAGTCGTAGACATCCTAATCGCAAATGCAAAATTATACAAAATAAACCTTAACAGGCCAATTCCTGTCAGTGCTGCAGCACGTATTGTGGCAAACATACTCTTCCAAAACAGGTACGTTCCACTTTCAACACAAGTTCTAGTTGGGGGAATAGATGAGACCGGTCCACACGTTTTCAACCTTGATCCTTACGGCAGTTTAACTGAAGAAAAATCTGTCTCAACCGGATCAGGCTCACCAGTAGCTTACGGTATATTGGAAGATAAATATCGTGAAGGCATGACAATCAAAGAACTGTTACCAACTATCGTTAAAGCAGTAAACGCTGCTATGAAACGAGACGTTGCAAGCGGCAACAACTACAATATCACCGTTATCGACAAAAATGGCTACAAGGAGTTATCAGAAGAAGAGAAAAGCAAACTGTTTTCCAGTTCGGGAAGTTAAAGATCGTGGCGAGAAACCAAGAAAAAGAGAAAGACAAGATAGAAATAACTCATTATATTTTGGAACACGTTCCAAGAGAAGCAGAAGTTACAAGAATCGAATATGAAGGACCAATGCTTTCAATCTATACAAAAAAACCAGAAGTATTGATTGATCAAAGCAGTGTCATATCAGAAATAGTTGGCGTAATCCGCAAAAGAATTGTGGTCAGACCAGACCCTTCTGTTAGACTTCCCGAAGTTGAAGCAGAAAAAATCACACGTGAACTAATCGCTCCAGAGGCAGAAATAACCGACATAAACTTCGATCCCAGCCTTGGAGAAATAATTATCGAAACCAAAAAACCCGGCTTAGTTATTGGAAGAAACGGCGCTGTATTACAAGAAATTATAAAGAAAACAAAATGGCGCCCACAGGTTCTTAGAAGCCCACCAATCAAATCAAAAATTGTAACTCACATGCGTCACTATCTACATTCAGAAAGCAAAGAACGCGAACGCATCCTGCGTACTGTGGGTGAAAGAATTTTCCGACCAAAAACATATGATGTCGGAGATGTCCGCATGACAGTTCTAGGTGGAGCACAAGAAGTCGGTCGCTCAGCATTCCTAGTTAAAACACGCGAAAGCAGCGTATTATTAGATTGTGGTATCCATCCAGGATCCAATAGACCTTTTGAGTCCTTCCCACGATTCGATTCACCTGAATTCCAAATTGACTCACTTGACGCAGTAGTTATCAGTCACGCTCACCTTGACCACTGCGGTTTAGCACCATTCCTCTACAAGTATGGTTATGACGGACCCATTTACTGTTCAGCACCAACATCAAACCTGATGACAATGCTTCAGCTAGACTACTTAGACGTAGCAAGCAAGCAAGGTGTAACACCCTTTTACGATCAAAAAGATGTCCGCGAATGCGTACTTCACACAATCCCACTACGCTATGGCGTAGTAACCGACATCGCACCTGACATACGCTTAACGCTTCATAATTCAGGACACATTTTAGGCGGCTCAATGGTTCACCTACACATAGGTGAAGGCTTACATAACATCGTTTACACAAGCGACTACAAGTTTGGACGAACCATGCTTTTAGAAGCTGCAACAACAGAATTCCCACGCATCGAAACTGTCATTACTGAGAGCACCTACAGCGGCCCTGACGACATAGTGCCATCTAGAGTAGAAGCTGAAGAAGCCCTAACAAAAGTTATCAACCAAACTTTAGAACGTAAAGGCAAAGTCCTAATTCCAGTACCAGCTGTTGGAAGAGCACAAGAAATAATGCTTGTTATTGACGGCTACATGAAACGCGGCATGATGAAGGAAGCCCCAGTTTTCATAGAAGGCATGATTAGTGAAGCAACAGCAATTCACACAGCTTACCCAGAATACTTGGGCAGGGAAGTACGCCACAGCATCCTTCATGAAGAAGTTAACCCCTTCCAGTCTGACTACTTCACAATCGTAGAGCACCCTAGCGTACGTTCAAGCATCATGGAAGGCGAACCATGCATTGTCTTAGCAACTTCAGGCATGCTTGAAGGTGGACCAGTAATAGAATACTTCAAAAACTGGGCAAATGATGAACGGAACTCAATCATTTTCGTCAGCTACCAGATCGAAGGAACAATGGGTAGGCGCGTCCAAAAAGGCGTAAACGAAGTAACAATGATGGATAACGAAGGCAAAATGTCAGCATTGCAAGTCAAAATGCAAGTTGAATCAATTGAAGGTTTCTCAGGTCACTCAGATAGACGTCAACTAGTTAATTACTTGACTCATTTAACTCCAAAGCCTGAACGCATCTTTGTTGTTCACGGTGAAAAACAGAAAACAATAGGTTTTGCCAATTATCTGTTAAATAAAGCAGATATTAATGCAGTAGTTCCAGCGGTATTAGAAACTTTTAGGCTGCTGTAGGCAAAGGCTCATTTGTCACTGGCGTTTTTTCACGCCAAATTCTAATATTTTTAGGACAAATAACCACTCGTTCTTCTCCTAAACGTGCTATATCTCCGCCTATTGACTCAGTAAACGTGTATAAGTCATTAACAGCACTTTTTACGTCTTCAATGCTTTTACTTGCAAGTGGTGTTATGCGTAAAATCAAAATGTTACCTTTCTGCACTTCATTTTTAATGCCTTCTAAATCAACTAATTCCTTTAGTGGCATAGCTTTCAAGTAGGTCTTGTTGTTAACCGGAGCAGGAATTGCAGGTTCTACAGCAGTCACTGGTTCAGAAGGTTCAACAGTTGTAGGGGGTTCTACTTTGTTTTCCTCAACTGGAACACCTTGGGAAAAATCGTTTTTTTCTGGTTCTTGAGCTGTTATAGCTGATTTTTCTGGTTCTTCTTGTTTTTTAGGCTTGCGGAATAGTCCAAACGATGGCATTCTCTCGATCTCATCCTAACAGTATTTAACTTGCAACAGTTAAGCGTTTCTTAATTTCAACTCTGAATTATTACACATAATATGTACCGAAACCATAAGTATGTTGTGAATCATCAATTAAGACTGCAAACTTTTCCCACAAATATGCATAACCAATTATGCAAAAAACGACTTTAGCCCCCTTCTTATTATTACTACTCTTGCATTAGATTCACAGTTAATGACAATGCTTTTATTCCATAGAAGTTTTTTCTTACCTGAATGCTTATGCCATCAGTTAAAGATATTATGACTAAAGATGTCGCAACAATTGAAGCTGGAAAAACCGTTTTTGAAGCAGCAGAATTAATGTCCTCAAAAAATTTAGGTTGCCTAATCGTAGTAATCAAGGCATTTCCAGTTGGCATAATCACTGAACGCGATATAGTGCGAAGAATTGTAGCTAAACGCGCTCCTCTTGACCAAAAATTAACAGAAGTAATGACTAAAACTCTCATTACAGTTGATCCTGACGCGTCTCTTAAGGAGGCAGCCAGAATTATGTCAACAAATAAAATCCACCGTATGCCAGTTATTAAACAAAATAAGCTTGTCGGCATAATTGCAGCGTCCGATTTCGTGCGTAACGTAGGCAAAAAAACAACCACAGAAGAAATTTTAGACGCCTTCGGACGTTACCCTGCAGGTCCAGGCATCTAATTTTTTTTAGAATAATCTTTTAGGAAAATCAACCTTAAAGACTGGTTGTTTGGAAAGATAACTTGTATAGTGTCTTGCTAATTAAAATAAAAATGGAAGGTGAATGCAGCCTTTTATCGTTATTTTATAAGTTAGCTTTTACTTGCCAAATACATAGTGACGATTACAGCTAAAAAGACAAGCAATCCAATCGGTAAGAATATTCCAAACATTACGTCTCCAATTGAGCCTGCAAATAAAAACATGTAAACAGCCGCAATAATGGCTATGCTAATCCAGCAACTGACAACTGCTGCAGTCTTGAACTCCATAATGCTTCCTCAAAATACTTTCTTATGAATCCTTAAATTATTTCTGATTTACCTCTAACCAAGTATTCTGAATTTCAACGTTAAAGTTACTTACTGTATGATAGCAATTAGATAAATTTAAAACTTCAACTTTGCAACTAAAGTTTGGAGAGACGGGAATAATGTCCGAAATAGAAATGATATTCAAAAACGAGTCAGGAGTAAAAGCATACGAAGGCGAGCATCCCCCATCCATCGGATTAAAGGCGGGTGCGTTTGCAGATGTTGGCACAATCATACTGACTAATCGAAGATTTGTTTACATTAACAAAGGAGGCTCAGCTAGGGCAGCAACGTATGCTTTAGGTGGAGCTCTTGCAGCTAGAGCAGCTGAGAAAAAAGTGTCAAGAGCAGAGTTAGATGATGTAGCAAATTATCCTGGAAGCTACTCTATTCCCCTTCAGGATATAACCAGAGTTGAAACTGGACGACACTTTGGATCATCTTATCTTAGAATTGATAATAAAACTCCCAACCTTAAGCCATCATATTCATTCATACTTGGAAGCGGCCTCTCCACGAACCAGGATTGGGTTGCTGCAATAAATTCTGCGATTATGTCGTCGCATTCATCTGCACCTCAAATAAATCCTACGCCAGAACCAGTTAAAATTCCTGCACCAGCCCCAACATACCCGACACAAGTTAATACACCACCCCCTCCAACTATGCAGCCTTCAGGTGTGCTTCTGCCTGTTTGTTCTTCATGTGGAACTACCGCTTCAAATCCAAACGCGAAGTTCTGCAGAGCCTGCAGTGCCCCTCTGCCGCCTCCAAAACCAGTTGAAGCCCCCAAACCTAAACCAAAATTCTGTAGTCAATGCGGCTCTGCTATAGGTCCAAATGCTTACTTCTGTGACCAATGTGGAACCAAAATAGCCCAATAAAACCTCCTCAACATTCTCTTTTTCACTATTTGTTGATTTGCAAGAATCAAAGGTAACAAACCTTAAAAAAGAAAAAACAACCTATTTAATAGGAAATTAGAGCATGAAGACAAAAAAATTTACTATACTTCACTCAAACGATATGCACGGCGACTTCCTAGCAGAAATTCAAGGACAAGAAGGAAAACTTATTGGCGGCTTAGCTTTGCTTTCAAGCTATATCAATAAGGTGAGAAAAGAAGAAGAAAACGTGCTCTACGTTATAGCTGGAGACATGGTTCAAGGATCACTTATCGACGCCGAATACAAGGGTATCTCTACTATGGAGATAATGAATTTTATCAATCCCGATGTAGTGGCGTTAGGTAACCACGAATTTGATTATGGCTTACCACATCTGCTGTTTCTGGAGAAAATGGCTAATTTCCCCGTAGTCAACGCTAACCTGTACATAAAAAAGTACAACAAGCGTTTAATGCAATCACATTTGATTCTTAAAAAAGCAGGTTTTGATATTCTCTTCACGGGTATACTTACTGAAAAAGTTATGGACTCCCTAAATCAAGACAAACTAATCAGCAGTTTTGTTACTCTGGAAGAAGCAAGCAGAGAAATTGAAAAAATATGCAATGCATACAAGAATAATGATATTGATTTAACAATTATTTTAACTCACATAGGATTTGAGTCAGACATAGAATTAGCAAAACTAATCAATCCAGAAGCAGGTGTAGACATCATAATCGGTGGGCATTCTCACACAGTTCTTGAAAAGCCAGCTTTAGTAAATGGCATCTTGGTTGTTCAAGCTGGTGTTGGAACAGATCAGATTGGCAGATTTGATATAGTTGTTGATGACGACACAAACAAGATAGTTGATTACACTTGGCAGTTGATCCCAATAGATAACAATCTGGCGGAACCTGATCCAGCGCTTGAACAATTCATCAGTGACTTCCAAAAAGCTGTAGATACAAAATATAACGCGATAGCAGGCAAACTTGCAGTCAAGTTGACCCATCCCATACGTGAAGTGGAAACTTCATTGGGTAACTTGGTTGCAGATGCTATTGCTGAAAGAGCTGAATGTGATGTTGCTCTTATTGGAAGCGGATGGATACGTTCTAAAGAACTTGGGCCTTCAATTGCTCTTAAAGATCTGCTTAATTGTTTTCCATTCGATGATACCCTTGTTAGGTACATGATAAATGGGCAACAGATGAAATCCATTTTTAGCCACATAATGCGGGCTGAGAACCGAACTGGTGAAGGAGAATGTTTTCAAGTAAACAGCAACGTTAACGCAGTCTATGATGTATCACAGCGCAGACTTATCTCCCTCAAAATTGGCGGCATAGGGGTTTCCTCTGATAGGCTCTATTCAGTATGCTTGCAGGGATACCACATCAGGAACTCGGTTGCTAACCTAAACATTTCACAAGAGCAGCTATCTCAAGCAAGTAGTCCAAAAATAATCTCTACTTCTTCTCAAGATGTTCTCATAGAGTATTTCCGAAACAACCAAAACCTCAAGAAACAAGTAGAAGGACGAATGGTGTATTTGCCATAATTACTGTAATTAATGTTTAAGAATTCTACTTTAAAACGCTCACTCCATGATAGTTAGGGAAAGCTTATTTGGCAAAGCCCTAATTAGAATTTGTGATCGCTATGAAACCGAAATTTCAAATCTATAAAGACGCAGACGAAAAATGCCGCTTCAGACTCTTAGATGAAAACAATAAAATTGCTGCCTCAGGAGAAGCCTACGAGAAACATGCAAGCTGCCTAAATGGAATAAAAAGTGTACAAAAGAACTGCAATTCAGAAATTGAAGACCTTACAATTGAAGACAGAAAAGTGCCAAATCCAAAATATCAAATATATCAAGATGTATCGGGAAAGTATAGGTTCCGCTTAAACGCTTCAAATGGTGAAGTAATAGCTGATAGCTCTAGTTTTGAAACAAAACAGGATTGCCTGAAAACACTTGAAGTAGTTAAAAATAGTTGTAACGCTGAAATTGAAGATTTAACAGTTCTAGAATCCCAAAACCAAGATGTAACAAGCTCTAAAGTCGACTCATCTAAACCCATTAGTGTAACAACAACAGAAAAATCAAGAATTATATTTATTGGAAATAAACCGCCAATGAACTATGTCTTAGCAATAATGACTGGCATTTCAGGATCTGGAAACCAAGAAATAATTGTAAAGGCAAGGGGAAGAGCAATAACCACTGCCGTTGACGTCAGTGAAATCACAAGAAACCGTTACGTTAAAGGCTTGAAAGTATCAAGAATTATAATTGGATCACAAATAATGCCGCCAAGAGAAGGCGAACCTAAAGCAAGAACGGTTTCAACCATAGAAATATATCTGCAGAAGAATTAGTGAGCCACAACAGAGTAAGAACTCTGTTTCTATTTTTATTTTAAACTTCTCAAAAATATTGCTTAATACATTCTAAAAGCTCTTTTAAGGTAATTCAATGCATCAAACGCCATATGGCCTATAGAGGAATTGATTAAACAAATATACTTGGTGTTTCTAATACCAATTGAGGTTTAACCAATGGGTGATTCTGAGAGTGAATATTTAGAGAAAATAGATAAAATTAAACGTAAATCAAGCGAGAGAGTTACCGAGGTTCTAGACCAATTTGGAAAAGCACAAAAAATGAAAGCTGAAGCTTTGAAAAAAAATGAAGAAATGATGACGAATGCTGCAAGTGATTTGGAAAAACTTGAACGCGATATGGCAAAAAACAAAGACTTGTCAGTTGAGTCTGAGAACAAACTCAATGAAGAACTTATAGACGCCAGAAGTATAATTAGACAAAAGTATGATGAGCTCAGAGCTCGAATGTCTGACAGACTCCAAAGTATTTAACAAAAACTCTGAGTAATCAAAGTAACTGACCAACAATAATTAAAAAAATGGTGAAAAAATGAGCAAGAAATCTTCTGGTAAAAGTATAGTTGATAAACTGCCTGATGGTGTGAAAAAAAATCTGTCTTCCGGGGAAGAAGTCATTACTTATCTTAAATCCTTCGTAGTTGCTGAAAAAACGAACTATATCATACTAACAAGCAATCGGCTGGTCTATTTCGATGAGAAATTTTTAGGCAGATATGTTTTCAAGTCATTGCCCTTCCAAAAACTGCTTCAAATAAAAGCCCATAAAGGCGCAGTTGTATGGGGTGAAGTCTCCTTTAAGATGGAGGACGGTAACATTTACTCTTTAGAGAGAGTTAACCGAAATGACTTAACCCGCTTCATAGAAGCACTTGAAATCGCCTATAACACTATCGCAGTAGAACCAGTTTCAATGAAACGCCAAGGGGATCTTCTTGGCATAACCGATTGGGAGTTCAACAAGCCTGAAGAAGTAGTTTTCAGACAACAACCACCTGCTAATTCTAAACCAGTTGATGACCCATTAACTCAGCTTAAAATGAGATTCGTTAAAGGGGAAATCTCAGAAGAGGAGTATAAGGCTAAGCTTCGTGTACTGCAAGAATGAACAGGAATTAAGCATTGTAAAACATGCTTTCCTTATTTTTATTAAATCATCACTCCGGAGTGTATTGCTTACTCTAAAAATTGCTCAAGATACTGGCTGATTAATGCGTAAGCTTGTTCCTCATCTGGTCCAACTCTGCCGTTGTTGACGTCAATACTGATTAATGCTTCTCCCTCAGCTTCTCCAACAGGTTGGTTGTATTTGATTCTGTAAATACATTGGGTAACTTTAGAGGAATCTGATTGAAAAGTCAGCAAAGGATATTTCACTCCTGGCAGGAATAAATCGTATTTTTTATCTGCTCTGGATTCAATAATGAATTGTTTTGTCTCTGATAACTTTAAGAGGTTCTCAAGAAGTGATCCTTTAAACTTGGGAAAACAAGTTTGTTCTTCTAAGTTAACTTTCTGTTTTGCTTCAATAATTTTCTTGGTAAGGGTGTCTCTATCCCAAAGTTCAATGCCTAAGTTTTGTGCATTTGCAATTGCTTTTGGAGTAAAATATGTTGTAGAGACAACAATCGATTTACTACATTCGCGTGTAAGTTTCGCTTCTTGTGAAATTAGGACTATTGCATCTGAGAGTGTGAGCGTTTTAGGATATTTTCTGGCTTGAATCAGGATTTCTTCGTTACCTTTTGTAGCTACCAAATCTATACCAGAATCTTTTGTGCTCTTTTCCAACTGGATTTCATATCCTAATTGTTCAAACAGCCACTTCATAAAGTACTCAAATTCTTTCTCTGAAAGGCTATCAACTGAATAGACAGGTGCTTCTAGTGAAGGCTTTGTATCAACTGTTTTTTCTAAAAGAAATTTCACATTAGGTTCGATATTTTTCTTAGTCTTTTGAAGAACTTCTTTTTCTATTCGAGCAGCTAAAGCCTCTGCTTTAAATAATGGAAGCCGAAGTTCCTGTTGCAGAAAATCTACAATGTCAATATTTGGATAATGTTCAACAACTTCTTTCAAGATACCAGTGAATTTTTGAGAGCTCATTTCTATGGCTCCTTAGACTTGTTTTTAACGGCATGTTTTGGACATAATTGTCTTCTGAACTCGTCGGTGTATGAAAGGTTAAGTTTAGAGAAGACCTTTCCACACACATCACAAAGCTCATAATGATTAATGCATACGCTTGAATTGTCGTGACTGCATTTAAATTCCAGAAGCTTACTGTGCCTTTTCCCACAGACTGAGCAGATGAATCCTGAGTCACGTTCAATGTATTCATGCAATGATTCATCCAAAGTTAACTGTGCTTTTGTTGAGTAAATTTTTCCTGTATCTATAGATTGCCTGATGCAGTTTTTACATACATAAAAGTGATCTTTTGTTGCGTACCCCTCGATGAATGATTGTTTACATAAAGGACAAGTTACTTCCAAAGGCTTTGTTATACCTAAAATGAAAGAAGCTTGTATAGTTGAATTATTATCAAGGCTTATTTCAGCTCGCACCTTGGGTGTGTTAATTACGAGCAGGTTGACAAATTTAACCGAAATATTGGTTATGAAAGACTCTTCTTCTCTTTTTAAAAGCGCTTCATAATTAGCTTGCCATTTCAAGTAATCGAAATTATGCCTTTTAGAAATAACGTGTTCACGACGTTCCCGTTTTAATCGTTTCTTGAAGTTTCTTAACCGATCCTTTTTTTCTTTGCTAATTGTCAAGTCAAAAAGAGCCACTTTTTCCTTAAGAATGGCTGATATTTTTTCGTCGGCAACATTTTTCAGCTTTTTAAAGACATCGTCTTTAAGCTTGCCAGCGGTATCTTGAATTTTTAATGTTTCATTTCTTGTGAGGTTTTCATTTTCCGTGTTGACACTGTTGCCTTTTTCGTCAAGCAGTATTGTAATTATCTCTTCATTTTTCGATCTCAATTTATTTTGAAATGTTGCTGAAAAATAAAACTTGAAAAACCGCATAGGCTCAGATTTAATAGTTTTTACTGAGATAATTTTTGCATTGTTTATTTGATGATAACCTGGATCTGGTTTTAAGCAGATACTAAAAGTTTCTTCATCTACTGTTGCCTTCTGACAATCTTGGCAAGTAAAGTGTGAATCTTTAAAATATGTTTTTAGTAGTGTTTCAAATCCGTCTTTTGGAGCAAGCGAAATTTGGCATAAAACGCCGTTTTCTGAGCATTCCCTTAGAATCTGCTGGAATGATGCACTTCCAGGGGCAATAAGAGGAATTTTTTTCTCTCGAGCTATAGCATGTTTATAAGTGTACTCTTTGGAGCATGCGTCGTTTGGGTATGCTACCTTAAAGACATTATCAGAGCGTTCAATTATTTTGCCTTCTTTTGATTCTACATACGCTTCAAAAAATTCCTGAGTTTTCTTGTTAATGTTTTTTGTGTTCAATCAAGAATCCCCTGAGTGAATTGTTCGGCTAATTCCTGATTTTGTCTTGAAACAGTCAAATTATTTGCTAGTTTTTCCAATTCTTTTTGTATATCTAAGCGGGAGTTGCTTCTAAGAAGGATTTCACCGATGGTTTTTTGTATGTCTTGAGAGCCTTCTTTTAGATCAGCTAGAACTGTTTCCATTTTGCCGATAGTCATCGTAAACAACTCTATTTTTTGATACAAAATATGCAGCACGTAATCATCGATGGTGTCTCTAACGCTGAGATTGAAGACCGTAACGTCTCTATCCTGATTGAACCTGTGAATTCGACCTATACGTTGCTCAATTTTCATGGGGTTCCAATGCAAATCATAATTAAACATTAAGCAGCAGTTCTGAAGGTTGAGACCTTCCGCTGCAGCGTCTGTGGCAACAAGATACTTTGTTTCTTTGTCTCTAAAGTTCCTAATGACCGCATCTCTTTCCATCTGATCCATATCGCCCAGGTAAACTGAGGCTTTACCGAATTCGGCATCCAACATTTGCTTTATTCTATGTGCAGTAACTTTTCGTAAACAAAAAATCAACGCTTGCTCATTTGGCATCTCATGTAGAATGTTTCTTAGGAGCTCCATTTTTGTGCTCTGGACCTTTTTTGCCATTTCAATTAGTCTATTTGTTACTTCATACTCCATTGGGAACCTTTGTTGCCTTCTTTTTAGTGATTGAATTGAGGCGTCAGGTGAGCTTGAGAAGGACTGTTGAAGAGTGACAGCTTGAAAAACAAGTATTGCATTACTTTGTGATTCACTGAATTTTCTTGTAGGATTCTCTGCGATTAACGCCTCTATAGTCCTGAAATGATTCTTACTCATATCCCGCAAGTACTCGGTTGCTTCATCAATGAATTCACGTTCATACTCATTTGGTTCAAGCGTTCGCGATTCTACAACCCGCTTCGTAAAAGGGATACCCGTCTGCTCTCTGCGCGTTCGACACATTACATCTTGCAAATTTTGCCTTAACACGTTCACTTCGCTTGACCTAACTACGCGGCTTCTTGCATCTTCAGCGAAACGAGAAATAAACGCGCGTTCACTGTCCAAAATCCCTGGCTGAATCAAATCAACAATACTGTACAAATCGGTTAGCTTATTGCACAATGGTGTAGCGGTAAGTAGCAGGAAATGATTCTTACGCAGATTCGCTAAACATGCTCTACCTTTGCTGTGGGTATTTCTGAAGGCGTGAGCCTCATCTACAATGATTAGATCCCATGTTCGGCTTGCAATCTCATCAAATTTACGCGCCAAAAGATTATGAGAACATAAAATCCTGTTTCCCGTTTTAAAATTAGCGCGTTCCCCCGGTTTGTTAGCTATAGCGAAAGTCTCGCCGAATTTCTCAATCATCTCAGATTTCCACTGTGAAAGCAAGCTTTTTGGTGAAACAATTAGAATTGAATTAATTTCATCTCTTAGAAGCAACTCTTTCATTATAAGACCTGCTTCGATAGTTTTACCAAGCCCAACTTCATCAGCCAAAATAGCGTTAGCATTCATCTCGTTAATTACTTGGAGAGCAGTTCGCATTTGAAAATTATACGGAACCAGTTTTGCCCGCACAACATCTAGAGAAATAAGCTTGTCAATTTTTCCTGTCTGCTTAAACTGCAAAGCCTGCAAATTAAGCTGAAAGTCTCTAAATTTCGAGAACTTGTTTTTTTGTAAAATCTTATGGATGTTATATGGGTTGGAGAAAGAGCAATAGTATCTATCTTTAGTTTGCTCTATTGAGGTCGCTTCTTCACCAAATTCATAAGCAACCATTTTTTCTTCTAAGACTTCATTTGTTTTCTTTTTAACAGGTTTACGAATTCTTGAATGATTATCAACTGTCAAGAGTATCTCGGTTACTTACTAGTTAGGCATAAAAAAATGAAGTGGACAAAAACTCTTTTCTGTTAACGTAAGTCAAGAGTATTAGCCCTCAATTCCCATGTGATTGAGAAATAAGACTTACAGAAAAATATCGTTTGCAATAGGGTCTTTCTCAATTTCATCAAATACGGTGCAAGCGGCTGCTAATATCAAAATAAAACCAGAAATTTTTCTAGAACTGTCTCTATTAAGCAAACGCTGATATAAAATATGGCGACTCGCTTAATCCATTATGCTTATGAGTGCAAAATTTGATATGCAACCAAAAGCAAGAACATAGTAGGGTGAATTATCTTGGAAGCTCCAGCTTACTTTACTTTAATGGATGACAAATCAAACGTTAAACAAGAAGGAGAAACCAAAACCAAACTTGACGAAAAATATCTTACTATTGAGCCTGTCTTTGGTGAGCCCCTTCTGTTTTCATACGCTGACATAACAAGCATCCATGATCATGACTACTCAGTTGACATCACATTCACTTCAAATGAAAAATTAACCATAAACCGTTTAGGGTACAAATATGAAGATTTCCTGTTTCAACTCTTCAAAGCACGCAATGAACTGCTACTAAAGTACTTGCTTATGCAAGAATCCCTAATCCAAAGCGGCTTTGAAGCACAATACACGTCAATCGCAGCAGATGGGCAAACACAAAATGGAAAATGTGAACTTCGTCTTTACGAAACAGCCATGCTGATTCTTCCCCAAAAGGCAATACCTATACGTTTACCATACTGCTACATTTCACAAATAAACAAGGGAGACTACAGACTCACCATAATTGATGAGTCTCAACAAGAAATTGAAGTCTCTCAACTCGGCGGAAACTTTGATCCTTTCGTAAAGAGTCTCTCTGACGCCTACAACAAAATGATGACTCGATCGCAAGAAACCATTAAAGAATTGATACCTGAAGCAGACCCAGTTACCCTTCGAAAGATAGCTTCTCTAATGAAGGATGGACGTGCCGCAAAAAGAAAAGACCTTGAAGACCTCTCTAAGACATTTTGGCACAGATTAGCAAAGAAGATTGATGAAGCTGCCTTTAAAGCAGAATATGACTTTCTTGATTCATCCTCAATAAGTGCTCAGGAATATGTCGGTTTAAAACGGGGGCTCATGGGGGACTTAACTGGATCATACACTTGGATGCTTTTTCCTCTTCGTGATCCCTCTTCAGGGCGTCTGAGCAATACCCTTGCTATGGAAGCGTTTAACAATCAGGATAGCTCACAGCAAAAAAATCCTGAGCAACCATCAAATGAAGAAGAATCTGAATCAAACGAAACCGCTGGACCCAACGGGGCAGGTGCAACCTACTTCTTCAGGTTTATGGGGCGAAAAGAGTGCGCTAAGGCTTCAGAAGAAGAACTATTTGGTAGACTTGCAGATTTCATTAAACTCCTCAATCGCGCAATAATCGACATTAACTTCCGAAGAGAACCCATTTACCTTGCAAATGAGCAGTTGGAAAGCACAAAATACACTCAGTACCGTTTTGCTATTGAAAGCATTCCTTCGCTTAAGTTGTTGCGAAGTCAATTTATTGGAAGAGTGATTCACTCCTCACTTGAACAATGGAAATCCGACATCTCAAACATAGTAGCGTTTAACACTAAGAGTCTGGATGATAATGAAAAATGGAAAAAAGGGCACCCCTTGAATTCCTAATTTTCAGGAATACGTTCTTAGTAATGGCTGATATAGTTGTTAGTTAAAAAAAGAGGCGCGGTTTGGGGGATTGATTAGCGGTATGCTTCTTCATGGTGTTTATATTTTATAATTTGAATCGTTTGTGGGTTCTCTATTATTCTGTGAATGAGTACAAATGAACCGATATGAACTCTTCTAAGTCCCTCTAGAGGATGTCTTAATTGTTTAAATTGAAAAGGATCCATTAAGATCTGCTGTATTTTCTTATTTATTGCCTCTAACTGAACTTTGTCTTTCTTGAGAAGCTTTTTGAGAGTCTTAGAAACCTCTTCTTCAATTTCAAGGTTATACACGCAATCACTTTAAGCCGTATTCTTCCGCAAAATTCTTGACTTTAACAAATTTACCTTTTTTAATTGTGTCTTCTATTTCTTTTACAAACTCTGGCCTGAGTTGTGGTTCAAGCTCAGATTCTTCATAACGTTTAATTATTATGCTTAAGGCTTGACTTTTGTCTTTAAGTCCATATTTTGCCTTGACTATGTTGATTACTCGGCTTTCTCTTTCGTCCAAGTCGATTACATTTTTTACCATCCAATGCCCTCGAGAGATCATTCCCTATAATATGCGATAATCTGAAGTTATTTAACGTATTGCCGCCAACAACTTTCGTTTTCTTCCAAGATATAAAAAAATTTTGTTTGAAAA
This sequence comes from uncultured Candidatus Bathyarchaeia archaeon, assembly GCA_964640475.1. Taxonomy (GTDB): domain Archaea; phylum Thermoproteota; class Bathyarchaeia; order Bathyarchaeales; family Bathycorpusculaceae; genus Bathycorpusculum. Next base: position 2,147 of record CAZXGX010000001.1, on the reverse strand, counting down.
AAAGTTGAATAACTGTTTGGTCTATTATTTGTTTTTGAATACTAGTTCGCCATTCTTTTCGTCAATAACGATTGTTGCATCTTTATCCACTTTCTCTGCCAAGATCATCTTTGACAATTCATTCAGTACATTCTTTTGAATTACACGTTTTATTGGTCTTGCACCAAACTGAGGATCAAACCCTACGTCTGCAATGTAGTCAACAGCTTTCTTTGTGACTGAGATTTTGATGTTGTTCTTTTCAAGCATCTTCTGCACACCTTTAAGTTGGTTTTCCACTATTTTTTTGACTTCTTCCTGTGTTAAGGCTTGAAACATTATTATTTCGTCAACGCGATTGAGGAATTCAGGCTTAATAGTTTTCTTAAGTAAGCTGAAAACTTGCTCTTTTGTTTGATTCCAGATTTCCTCGCGGTTATCATCATTAGCCTTTTCCATGTTTTCTTGAATTATATGTGAGCCAATGTTTGAGGTCATGATTATAATTGTGTTTTTGAAATCTACTGTTCTACCTTTGTTGTCCGTTAATCTGCCATCATCGAGGACTTGCAGTAGTATGTTGAAGACGTCTGGATGGGCTTTTTCAATTTCATCTAGCAGAACAACAGAGTAAGGTTTTCTTCTTACTGCTTCTGTTAGTTGACCGCTTTCTTCGTAACCGACGTATCCTGGTGGTGCACCTATAAGTCTGGATACGGTGTGTCTTTCCTGGTATTCAGACATGTCAATTCTAACCATACTGTTCTCATTGTTGAAGAGAAATTCAGCAAGTGATTTTGCTAGTTCGGTTTTTCCAACTCCAGTTGTGCCAAGAAAGATGAAGGATCCTATTGGTCGTTTGGGATCTTGCAGACCTGCACGGCTGCGTCTTATTGCGTCGGAAACTGCTTTAATTGCTTCCTCCTGTCCGATCACTCGCTTGTGAAGTTCGGTTTCAATGTTTAGTAGTTTTTCTTTTTCACTCTGTAGCATTCGACTAACAGGTATACCTGTCCAGTGAGAGACTACTTCAGCAATTTCTTCAGCATCCACTTCCTCATTAACCAACGGGGCGTCTTTCTGTAGTCCTGAGAGCTTCTGTTTTAGAGTTTCAATTGTTTTTGTAGCTTCCGGGATTTTTCCGTATCTAATTTCTGCTACTTTTCCAAGGTCTCCTTTGCGGTTTGCATCTTCGCTTTCAAATTTTAACTGTTCAATTTCATTGTTTTTGGTCTGGATTTGTTCCACGATGTCTTTTTCTGTTTGCCATTTTGTTTTTAGTTTGTTTCGTTCTTCACTTAGGTTTGCGATTTCCTGGTTTAACGCTTTCAGCTTGGTTTCGTCTTTTTCTCGTTTGATGGCTTCACGTTCGATTTCTAGTTGGCGGATTTTTCGTTGAATTTTTTCTAGTTCTTCTGGTTCAGAATTAATTTCCAGTCTTAATTTTGAGGCGGCTTCGTCGATTAAATCGATTGCTTTGTCTGGCAGGAAACGGTCTGAGATGTATCTTTGGGATAGTTCTACGGCGGCGATTATTGCTTCGTCCTTGATTCTGACGTGGTGGAATACTTCGTATCGTTCTTTTAAGCCCCTGAGAATCGAGATGGCGTCAAGTGTGTCTGGCTCGTTTATCATGACTGGCTGAAAGCGTCGCTCGAGGGCTTTGTCTTTTTCAAAGTATTTCTGGTATTCCTTAAGTGTGGTTGCGCCGATTGCTCGTAGTTCTCCTCTTGCCAGAGCTGGTTTTAGGATATTTGCTGCATCCATTGCGCCTTCAGATGCGCCTGCACCTACCAATGTGTGGATTTCGTCGATGAAAAGTACTATTTCGCCTTCTGAGGAGATGACTTCTTTAATTACGCTTTTTAGGCGTTCTTCAAATTCGCCTTTGAATTTGGCGCCTGCGATTAAGGCGCCCATGTCAAGTGAGTAAACTTGTTTGGATTTGAGGTTTTCTGGTACATCTCCGTTAACTATGCGGTGGGCTAAGCCTTCAGCTATTGCGGTTTTGCCAACTCCCGGCTCACCGATTAAGATGGGATTGTTCTTGGTTCTCCTGGATAGGATTTGTAGGACTCGACGGATTTCTTCGTCTCTGCCGATAACTGGATCTAGTTTTCCTGTTTTTGCCAGGTTGTTGAGGTTTGTTGCGTACTTGTTTAGGGCGT